>JBDSKU010000456.1:0-7238 GCA_039916745.1 Nitrospiraceae bacterium | reverse complement strand
CTGGGCGCGATTCCGCCACAGGAACGACCCCATGTCATTTGGGCAACCGGTGGACCTTGGACGAGTTTGTTGGCCGGGAAGCGGCTTGCCGAAATTTTCAATATCCCGTTCATTGCCGATTTTCGGGATCCATGGATAGGGGGAGTTGATCATTTTGCCTCAACGTTGTTGCGCAAGAAAGCCGTAGATTTGGAGCGTGACGTCTGTGCCTCCGCGGCGCGCGTCATTCTGAATACTGAGGAGCTACGGTTAAGGTTTTGTGCTGTCTATCCTGAGTGGCAGCATAAGTTTGTCACCATCACGAATGGGTATGCCGAGGAGCTTCGTGCCGTTTCCTCTTTCCCTGCCACGACCGGAGCGCTCACAAGAGCGGAGGGGAGAGACGTCTCGACGCTCGAGCTGTGCCACCTCGGTACGGTCTACGGGATGTGCATGATCCCGTCTGTATGCAGTTGGCAAAAGCACTGGAGGAACGGGGCGTCCTCAGGCTGGTCCCGCCCGTTTCTCATCAGGAATGTTTGCAGGAAATGGCCCGTTCAAATGTCTTGCTGATTCTGCAGCCGGACTATCCCTTGCAAGTTCCTGCAAAAATTTACGAGTACATCGTGGCCGGACGTCCGCTGCTGGTCATTGGTGGGGAAGGGGCTACGGCAAACTTGGTCCAACGGCATCGACTGGGACGTTGTTGCAAGAATGCGGTGCAGGAGATCAAACGAACGCTCATGTCCATTCTCTCGCCTGAATCCGCTCTTCTTGCGCCCCCGGCGGAGACGGAGCAGTTTAGCTATCGTGCGCTCACCGGTCGGCTGGCCGAACTGTTTGATCGAGTTTGTGAAGAGCGACAGGGTATCAGGAGCAAGACGTAGCGAGGAGGCGCGCCACAGAAAACCTATGGCCAATTTTACAATATCAGACTTGTCTCAGAGTGAAGAATTCGCCTGGGACAGGTATGTCGAGGGGCACCCGGAGGCAACAGGGTATCACTCGACTGGTTGGCGACATCTCATCACGGAGGCCTTTGGGCATCCAACCTTCTACTTCATGGCCAAAGATGGACAGGGGGAGGTGAGGGGGATTCTTCCCTTGGTGTTCTTGAAGAGTCCTTTATTCGGCCAGTTTCTCGTGTCGCTCCCATATGTGAATTATGGTGGCCTGATCGCCGATGGGCCGGAGGTGCAAGCGGCCTTACTTGGCGTCGCGAGCGATAAAGCCAAGGAGCTCGGCGCATCCCATATCGAATTACGCCATACCGGTGGTCCTGAATTGGCCTGGCCCAAGAAGGATCACAAAGTCTCGATGCGGCTCGATCTCCCGTCGCGATTCGAAGATCTGATGAAAGCCTTTCCTCCCAAGTTACGGAGCCAAGTTCGTCGCGGGGAGAAAGAAGGGATGACGGTCCATGTGGGCGGGCTCGAGATGCTCGATGATTTCTACCGGGTATTCTCCCGAAACATGCGTGATCTTGGGACCCCGGTCTATCGCAAGGATTTTTTTGCAGCGATTCTTACGACCTTTCCCAAGGCTGCGACGGTTGTGATCGTCCGATATGAAGGAAACCCTGTGGCCACGGGATTTCTCTATGGCTTTCGTCACACAGTGGAAATTCCGTGGGCGTCGTCAGATCGGCGGTATGCGCGGTTTGCCCCGAACATGTTCCTCTATGGTGCCGTGCTGAAGTACGCCTGTGAGCAGGGGTACCGATGTTTTGATTTCGGGCGATCGTCCAAAGAGAGCGGCACCTATCGGTTCAAAGAGCAGTGGGGCGCCAAGCCTGTGCAGCTACATTGGTATTACTGGCTTCGAGCGGGCGGGCAGTTGCCTGAATTGAATCCCCAAAATCCAAAGTATGCGCTGGCGATTCGATTGTGGCAGCAGTTGCCGATCCCAGTGACCACCCTGGTTGGACCCATGATCGCCAAGTATCTTCCATGAGAATGCAACGACACCTTGCCCCCACGGCCGCTCCCATTGCTCTCGCTGATTTCGGCCACGCCATCTTCAGTCTATTCCAGGCGGAGCCATCTCGTGCCACATTAGAAGCGGAAATCAAACGTCATTTCGGCATAGGGCACGTATTTCTGCTCTCGTCGGGGAAAGCAGCGCTGGCGACCATCGTCGAAGCGTACCAGACGATGTCAGCCCGACGGAAGGTCGTCATTCCAGCCTACACCTGCTATTCCGTTCCTTCGGCCATTGTGAGAGCCGGCGCAGACGTGGTGTTGTGCGACATCGATCCACACACGCTGGATTTCGATTTCGACCAGCTTGCGCGACTGGTCGATGGCCAGACTCTGTGCATCGTGAGTCCGCATCTGTTGGGGCAAGCCGCCGACATCGGACGGGCCAAAGAAATCGGGAAGCCATTCGGGGTTCCCGTCATCGAAGATGCCGCCCAAGCGATGGGCCGAAAGACCAGAGAGGGCTGGGTGGGGACGCTGGGAGATGTCGGATTTTTCAGCTTGGGCCGTGGCAAAAATGTGACGGCCGGCTCCGGTGGTATCATCGTGACAAATTCCAACGGCTTGGCCAAGAGCATCGCGAAGATTTATGATACTGTTCCAGAAGAGTCGATCATGCGGGGGATGATCAATGCCATCATGGTCCTTGTCATGACGGTCTTGATTCAGCCTCGTGCGTACTGGCTACCGGCGGGCCTTCCGTTTTTGGGGCTCGGCGAGACCATCTATGATCCGACCTTTCCGATTCGGCGGCTCGATGGTTTGCGAGCCGGCCTCTTGAAGACCTGGCAGCGGCGCTTGGCGGACTCGAACGAGAATCGTGCCCGTCATGCAGCTGGATTTCTCGGCCGGTTCCGCTCTGAAGAGGCGCAGTTAGACCCCGTACGAGCGACTGGAACCGCGTATCTTCGTCTTCCTGTCGTCATGCCCACGACCGCAGCCAAGCAGAAAATATGTGCGGTCGGGACCGACCTTGGGCTGGGCGTGAGCGCGTTATATCCGACGCCTGTTTCGGAGATTCCTGAGTTAAAGGCGCAGTTTCAGGGGCGGCAATATCCTGGGGCCGTCACGCTGGCCCATCGGCTCATCACGTTGCCGGTCCATCACTTCGTCGACGAACGCGACGCCGAGCGGATTTGCCGTGTGCTTCACGACATTGTGGTCGACACAGAAGCGAATGGCACAGCCGGCTGTGGACCGAAGAGGGAGGCCTCTGGCGCCGAGACTGGAGAGCCCAGCGTATTGAAGCAGGGGGCCTAAGCGGGTTCTATCGAATGATGCTGCTGCTCGAAATCATATTGTGGGTCTCGGTGATGCTGATCGTCTATGCCTACGTGGGGTATCCGCTGGCATTGGGCCTGGTGTCCCTCGTGAGGACCAGGAGGGTGGACAAGGCCGATGTGAGTCCCTCCGTGACATTCATCATTACCGCCTATAATGAGGAGAAGCGGATTGCGGAGAAGTTGGACAACACGCTCAAGCTCGTCTATCCCGCTTCCAAGCTGGAAATCATCGTGGCCTCAGACTGTTCATCGGACGCAACCGACGGAATGGTGAAGTCGTACGGAGACCGAGGGATCCAGTTGGTTCGGGCCCCCGTGAGGAAAGGAAAGGAAGCGGCACAGAAGTTGGCCGTAGAGGTTGCCAAGGGGGAGATTCTCGTCTTTTCCGACGTCGCCACAATTCTTGAGAAGCAGGCGCTCTCGAATATTGTGAAGAACTTTCATGATCCGACGGTCGGCTGTGTGAGCAGCGTGGACCGGTTTGTCGATCAAGATGGCCGTGTAAGCGGGGAAGGCGCCTATGTGCGCTATGAGATGTTTCTGAGGTCCTTAGAGACGCGCGTGAACTCGCTCGTGGGGCTCAGTGGATCGTTTTTCGCTGCGCGGAGTACGGTGTGTAAAGGGGCCTGGTCGGACAATCTTCAAAGCGATTTCAATACGGTGTTGAACAGCATGCGAGTGGGACTTCGCGGTGTTGCCGACCCTGAGAGTGTCGGATACTACAAGAACATTGCCGATGAGCGGAAGGAGTTCGATCGCAAGGTTCGAACAGTACTACGGGGCATTTCGGTCTTCATGAAAAGCCTGGGCTTGGTGAATCCAATGCGGTATCCTTTCTTCGCCTGGCAATTAGTCAGCCACAAGTTGTGCCGCTGGCTGGTTCCCTTTGCGATGCTGGCCGCGCTGGTCTCCAATGCCATACTCACCATGGGGGCCGGAACCTACAGGCTGTCGTTCGTTCTTCAATCGGTCTTTTATGGGGTGGCTCTTGGCGGACTGTGGTGGAGACCGCTCCTCCGCTTTCCCGCGGTCAAATTGCCCGCGTTCTTTGTGCTGGTGAATGCGTCTATCTTTAAAGCGTGGATCCGGTATTGGTCAGGAGAGCGATTGATTGTATGGGAGCCGTCCAAGCGTTAACTCAGGCCAAGACGCTGGCGCGTCGTTGGGCGGCGGAACTCTACGCCCGTTCCCCCGGATTTCTCCGCCAGCTTCGCGGTACAGTCACGATTCTGATGTACCATCGGGTGGCCACCGAAGCGGAGTTGTCGTCCCAGTTCATTCAGCCGGCGATGTATGTCACGGCCGAAACATTTGATCGGCAGGTCAGGTTTCTTCGGGAACACTTCGACGTGCTGTCCATGCATGAGCTGCTCTCAATGTGGCGTGAAAAAATCTGGAATCCTGACAGACGGTATTGCGTGATTACGTTCGATGATGGCTGGCTGGACAATTACATGCATGCGTTTCCAGTGCTCCGGCGATACGATGTGCCGGCCACGATTTTTCTTCCGACCGGCGTCATTGGCACCGACCAGTGGTTTTGGCCCGAACAAGTTGGTTGGCTCACTCGACAGTTTGCGCTGCTGTCGCCGAAACGAAAGGTCGAAGCTCTGGCATCGTTGAGGGAGGGAGGCAGGCGGTTCAATGCCGTGGTTGACACCATGGCTGCAGAGCAATCGGATCATCTTATTGAACGCTGCAAGGCGGTGTCGCATGAAGGAATCGGCGAGTTTGTATCCCGGTTGGCCGAAGCGATGGGAACCCGACTGCCGGAAGGGCGTCTGGTGATGAATTGGGAAGAGGTCGGGGAAATGTCAGCTGCCAAGATTTCTTTTGGTTCGCACTCGGTGAATCATAAGATTTTGACGACGGTGTCGGCGGCTGAACTGCACGAGGAAGTCCACGGATCGTTCGAAACCTTGCGGGAGAGGAGTCTTAACTTGGTTCCGGTCTTTTGTTATCCGAACGGAAACTATTCACCAACGGTGATGCAATGCGTCGAGGCGGCGGGGTATTGTGCCGCGACATCCACAGAGCCAGGCTGGGAGGTTCCGGACACGTCTCGAATGTTTCGCCTCAAACGGATCGGCATACATAACGATCTCACATCCTCTGAGTCTCTCTTTGCGTTTCACCTTGCCGGATACAACACCCGCGCGCACAATTAAGGGGAATAGGAGGGATCGAAATGAGGAGTGTCCAAGGGCTTCGCGGTTTAGTACCTGTCATGTGACATGTTCGACAAGCAGTTATTATCGATGGTTTTTGGATAAATAGGGCGAGAAGGCAGGTCTGGGATATGTCAGTCGCGACTAGGGGAGTCCTGATTACGGACGGCAATGAACGCTCCGCCTTGGCGGCGACTCGGGCACTCGGTAAACGGGGCATCCCGGTCTATGTCGGGGCGGACAGTCGCACCAGTTTGGCCGGGTGCTCCCGTTATTGTACAAGCACATTTCAATATCCGTCTCCCTGGAAAAAGCCGCGGGAGTATACTGCGTGCGTTCTCGAAAGTGCCAAACGGCTCAACGCAGCCGTCTTACTGCCGATGACAGATGTGGCCGTTGAATTAATCGGGGAACACGCCCAAGAGTTGGAGGGGATTGTCAATATTCCGATTCCTTCCCTCGCCCAATATCGGCAGCTTTCCAACAAGTATGAGTTAACCGATTGGGCGAAAAAGAACGGGGTTCCCGTTCCGGAGAGCATATTTTTGCCGGATGGTGCTATCGAGAAGGTGGTGGAGCAGATCACGCAATGGCCTGTGGTTGTGAAGCCCGGCGCGTCGCTCATTAAGAAGAATGGGTTATGGGCTAAGACGTCGGTTCATGTGGCCAGAAATGCCGACGAGTTAATACATCTCTATGAAGACCATTGGTATCTCAAGCAGCCGTCCCTGATTCAGCAGCGCATCATCGGGGAAGGGCAGGGTGTCTTTGGTCTGTTTTCTCAGGGGCAGCCTCTGGCGCTCTTTGCGCATAGACGGATTCGAGAGAAACCTCCCGGTGGGGGCGTGAGCGTCTTCCGCGAAAGTGTCCCGCTGGCCCACCCCATCACAGACTATGCCCTCAAGATCGTTCAATCAGCCCAATGGCAGGGCGTGGCAATGGTGGAATTCAAAGTCGACCGCGAGTCTGGCGTACCATATTTGATCGAAGTCAACGGCCGGTTTTGGGGGTCGCTGCAGCTGGCGGTTGATTCGGGGGTAGACTTTCCGTTCTTGACCTACCAGTTAGCGACGATCGGACGACTGGAGTCGGCGGAGGGGCAGTATAACGTCGGGGTGAAATCCCGTTGGTTTCTCGGGGATCTCGACCAGTTCCTGCTTCGACTACGGAAGTCCGACGACGAATTGGGCATGTCCCCTGGAAGCCCCACGAAGGGGCAAGCAGTACGAGAATTCATGATCTGTACTGACCCTCAAACCCACCCAGAGGTATTTCGACTGCGCGATCCACAGCCAGGGCTGTATGAAGCAGGGAGTTATCTACGCCAGCTGCTTCGAACACTCGTGGAAGGAGTGTGGTTCAGAGTCCCGGATGTCCGGGCACTGGGTGCAAGGGCCCGATGGGCACTCCTCAAGGGTCTGGGCCTTCAAGCCTCTTGGCTCCGCAAGCATGTGCCGCAACCCATCGGGAAGGTACTAGTCTTGTGCAAGGGGAACATCTGCCGAAGTCCGTTTGCCGCTGAGTTGTTGCGTCAACGGGTTCGCCAGTTAGGATTGAACGTTCAAGTGGCATCGGCGGGAATCGAGGCCGCGTCAAATCAAGGGGCGTATCCATTGGCGAAGCGGATGGCGCAGCAGTACGGAGTGTCACTTTCCGCCCATCGGACTACACCATTGTCTCGGGGAATGGTATCAGAATCTGATCTGATTTTGGTGATGGAAGATGGCCAGGCTCGAAGTATGCGGGAGTATTATCCAGACTCAGCGGGGAAACTGTTTCTCCTTGGTCAATTCGACCAGGAGGGGGATTATGAAATCCAGGATCCTTAC
>JBDSKU010000455.1:0-8362 GCA_039916745.1 Nitrospiraceae bacterium | reverse complement strand
TGGCCTACGAACAGGGACTCTTATCCGGCTATTCCACCGCGGTGGGTTTGTCAGCGCGGGAACGGGCGGTGCGGGAGACCTGGGTGAAGGTCGAGCGCGAACGCAGGGACCGGATCACGCTCAAGCCTCGACAGATCAAGCGGATCGTGGCCTTGGTCTCGGGGGGCGATTTTGCCGGTGCAGGCGCCGCGTTGAAAGAGCTGCGCGTGACAGGGCACCGGTTTGGCCTGGAGGTCTACTTCGTCCGTCACGGGTTCTTGGGCCTCGCCAATAACTGGATTGAAGCGGTGACCGAGGACGATACCCGCGGCATGGGCAGTCATGCGAGCAGTCCCATCGGGAGCAGTCGCTTCGAAGATTTCAAGAGCGAGCAGGTGCAGCAGGTCACGATGCGGCATCTACGGCCCTACATGGAAGACGGCGCCTTGGTCGTCATTGGTGGGGATGGGAGTCTTCGAGGCGCGCGGGCGCTCTATGAAGGATTTGGAGTTCAGGCCGTGGGGATTCCCGGCACGATCGACAATAATCTTGCGGGAACGACCTCCCTGGGCTTTCATTCGGCCGTGTCGCTCGCGAATCAATCCATCGAGTCGTTGAAAGCCACCAGCTCCGCGATGGGCAGCGTCTTTTTCGTCGAGATTATGGGTGCTGGGTCCGGCCATCTCGCCCTTGCTTGTGCCTATCAGGCCAGGGCGGAAGGCATCCTGGTTAACGAACATCCCGATCCTGACGCCTATATCGACGACATCATTCTGGGCACGCTCAAACGTACGTTAGGCGTCCCGAACAAGAGCCATTTGTTTGTGGTGGCGGAGCAGACGCCCCATCGCCATCACCAGGATGGCGGCGTACGCGGTCTTGTCGAATATGTTGCCGGCACACTCACGACCTGGCCACAGTTTCAGGCGCGTGCCGGTGAATATCGCCTTGCCCCAGCGACCAAAGCCACAATCCTCGGCCACACGTTACGGGGGGCGCCCCCGACCCCAGAGGACAAGACCATCGGACAAGATCTGGCCTATGAGGCGATTCGCCGTCTCGTCAAGGAGCCGGAGCGGGCGGTCGGGTGCATGTTGGCCTATCGCGGACCCGGCACCATCGAAGCCATCCCACTTCACGCGGTGGCGCCGAAGCAGTTCGATTGGGAGATCTTCGCCCGCATGCATGGAAGCGAGCTGTCGTAGCGCCTTGATCATCAATGCGAGAGGCGCCTGTGCCTGAAACGGCGGTTGCGTTGTGGGCCTGGAGGTCGTTTGTTAGAATGGCATCCCTGAATATCATGGCGAGAAGAACGGGAAACGTGGGCCGCTCATGCCGATCGACCAATGAAGGCAACAGTAGTGCCTATGCGTAAAGCTAAAATCGTCTGTACCATCGGCCCCGCCAGTGATTCGCCCGCGGTGCTGGATCAGCTAATTGAAAGCGGCATGGATGCGGCACGCCTCAACTTTTCTCACGGGACTCACGAATCGCATGCACGTGCGATCAAGGCCATTCGTGAAGCCGCGAATCGTCGGCAGGCGGCGGTGGCGATCATCCAGGACCTGCAAGGACCGAGGATTCGTATCGGAGACGTCGATCCGGGCGGGATCGATCTGGTGGCCGGCCAGACGGTGAGGCTCGTGACGACCCTGCTCCGGTCCGGCGGTCAACTCGGCGCACAGTCTCTTGCGTCATCCGGCATGCGAGAGATTTCGGTGGCGTACCAATACCTGGTGCGGGATGTCCAGCCAGGCGCCCGCATCCTGATTAATGATGGACTCATCGAGCTGGTCGCGCATCGCATTATCGGCAGCACCGTCGAATGTGGAGTCGTGACCGGAGGGCGACTGACCTCGCACAAGGGCATGAACTTGCCGGATACGCGCATCAGCGCTCCGACTCTCACCGACAAAGATCGAGACGATCTCCGGTTCGGCGTCGCCCAAGGGGTGGACTATGTGGCTCTCTCGTTTGTCAGAGGCCCCGATGATGTGGTGGCCGCCAGGCAGTTAATGGCCGACTGGGGCGGCGACGTGCCGATTATTGCGAAGATCGAACGGCCGGAAGCGGTGGAATGCTTGGACGCGATTCTCGATCAGGCGGATGGCGTAATGGTGGCGCGGGGCGATTTGGGCGTAGAGATGGGAGTGGAGGCAGTTCCGCTCCTCCAGAAGCGGATTATCGCCGAAGCGAACCGCCGCCGCCGACTCGTGATCACGGCCACTCAGATGTTGGAGTCGATGACGCACCACTCACGTCCGACAAGGGCTGAAGCGTCGGATGTGGCCAATGCCGTGTTCGACGGGACCGATGCCGTCATGCTGTCCGGAGAAACGGCGGTCGGGCAACATCCGGTTGAAACCGTCCGTGTCATGAACCGCATCGTTCGCGCCGCAGAAGAGGGGGCAGGATCCTGGTATGTGCGCTCGTCCATCGCGCCACAAGAGGAAGGGTCCTTCCCTGAAGCCATTTGTCACTCGGCCTTTTCAGCAGCCGCGCTCATCGGGGCGAGCGTCATCGTGGCCTTTAGCGAACGGGGTACGACCGCGCGCTTGTTGTCGAAACAGCGACCTGCCGCGTCAATTGTGGGATTGACTCCATTTGACGTCGTCCGGCAGCGGATGGCGCTGTACTGGGGTGTGATCCCACATACGATGCGGCAGATCGCGCAAACCGATGAACGGATCGAGGAAGCGGAACGTCGCCTGAAGACCGAGGGCTTAGCCGTCACGGGACAGCGGATCGTGATCCTATCGGGGACCAGGATCGGTCAGCCCGGAGAAACCAATTTGATGAAGTTACACAAAATCGGGTGAGTGGAACAGATGGGTGGTGCACCAGGTTTCTTTGGCGGGGTATAGATTTGAAAGTGAAGCGTACACGATGACAGCCAACAGGGTCGGCCGGTTCATATTATTTCTCTATCCGTTACTGGCGCTGCTGTTGTCAGCCGGAGAGGGGCTTGGGCTTGCGCAGAGCGGGTCCCTCGATCATTCACCGTCAGAGGTGGTGAAGCGGTATCTGGCGCTCGATTATAAGGGGGCGCGGCTCGATGCCCTATCGGTCGAAACGGTCGCGTCGTACACGGGTTGGCATGAAGAGCCGACGTGGGGACATGTCGTCGTGACGCAGGGTTTTGTGGTGGCGGAGCATTACCGCCAATGGGAGGTGATCGATCGGCTGGAAGTCGTGATTCCGGTCACTTTTCAGGTCATTGGCTCGGTGTATTGGGAGACCGCCGGTTTTGTACAGGGGGCCGTGACAGAAGAGGTCCGGTTTCGTGTGAAAGCGGTCAACAATCGATGGAGGATTATCGAGCCGATGTTGCCCCCCCATGTCGGGCAGAAGCGGATGGTGAACGTCGTGCGCGAAGCCTGGATCAAGGAGACGGACCAGGTGAAGCGAGGCCGTCTTGCGTCGTTGCAGGAGGAGTTACGAAAGGTAAAATGATGGGAAAGACCTCAGTCGAATTGTTGATTTTTGATTTGGACGGGACGCTCATCGAGTCCAAGTGGGATATTGCGACTTCAGTCAACCTGACCTTGGGCGAGCTGGGACTGCCGCAGCGGCCACTCGAAGAAATCTTCGGGTTTGTGGGGGATGGGGTGAAACAATTGCTGCGTCTGTCGGTGGGCGAGAGCAGCCGGGTCACGTTCGAGGAAGCCTTGCGGGTGTTCCGGGGCCAGTACCTGGCCCATTGCCTCGATCGGACGACCTTCTATCCCGGCATTGGGGAGATGCTGACGCATTTTGCCGGCAAGCGGAAGGCGGTGGCGACCAACAAAGCGATCGAGTATACGAATGTGATCCTTCAAGGGTTGGGAGCCCATCATTTTCAATATGTCGTCGGCGGCGATCACGGGTTCGGCTTGAAGCCGGAACCGGGCATGCTGTTGCAGGTCATGAAAGAACTGAATGTATTGCCCGAGCAGACCGTGCTCATCGGAGATAGCACCAACGATATCAACGGCGGGCATAACGCCGGCATTCGCGTCTGTGCCGTCGGATACGGGATGGGGAATCGCGTCAAGATGGAGGCCTGTCAACCGGACTGGTTTATCGAACGCCCGGAACAACTCATGGAGCTATTCATATGATGACTCACGTTTCACGTTTCACGATGCTGCTGCTCGCCTTTGCCGTCAGCCTCGACCTGTCGCATGCCGCTTCGCCCGGTCTGGCGGATCGTGTGGTGGAGCAGAAGTTGGCGAATGGATTGACGGTGCTCATGGTCGAACGGCATCAAACACCGGTGGTGTCGCTCAACATGACATTCAGAGTCGGGGGGGTGAACGAGCAGGTGGGGCAAACAGGCCTGGCGCACCTCTATGAACATATGGCCTTCAAGGGCACGAGGACGGTCGGGACGAAAAACTACGAGAAAGAGCGGCCGGTTCTCGAGGAATTGTTTCGGGTGGGAACCGAGTTGGAACAGCGGCAACGTGAATTTGCACGGAAGAATGTGGGGAAATCAGCCAGCCTCGAAGAGCAAACAGCGATTGAAGGGTTGCAGAAGCGATTCACAGAATTACAAGAGAAGGCGGGACAGTTCGTGGCGGGCAATGAGATGGCCTTGCTCTATCAACGCCACGGCGGGGTCGGGCTCAATGCCTCGACCGGCAAGGACCTGACTCGTTATACGATCAGTCTCCCCGCGAATCGTCTGCCCCTCTGGGCGACGCTCGAAGCCGATCGCATGGCGCATCCCGTTCTCCGTGAGTTCTACAAAGAACGCGGCGTGGTCATGGAGGAGCGGCGGTTGCGGAACGACGACAGCCCCAACGGACTGTTGTTCGAAACGTTCACCTCGGCCTCCTTCCGTGCCCATCAATATGGTATTCCGACGATCGGCTGGGAATCGGACATCTTGTCGCTCACGCCGGCCGACACCGAAGCCTTTTTCAAGGCGTACTATGGCCCCGATAACGCGACGATCGCGATCGTGGGCGATATCAATCCGAAAGACGTCATGACTCTGATCGAGCAGACGTTCGGCAAGATTCCGGCCGCGCCTCCGCAGCCTCCGATCGTCACCGTCGAGCCGCCTCAACGGGGGGAGCGCCGCGTGGAGGTGGAGTTCGATGCCGAACCGTCTCTGGCCATCGGATTTCACAAGCCGGCGTTAGGCCATCCCGACGACTATGTCTTCGACGTGATCGACGCGGTACTGACCGACGGACTCACGTCCCGGCTCTATACCAATCTGGTCCGCGAGAAACGGATCGCCGCCTCGGTGAACTCCGATGCGAATTATCCGGGGGTCCGTTCCCCGAACCTGTTCGTCCTCAATGCCGCACCGCTGGCGCCCCATACGACGGAAGAAATCGAGGCAGCCATCTATGCCGAACTCGAACGGCTCAAGACGGAGCCGGTCTCTGCCAAGGAGCTCGAAAAGGTACTGAATAATCTCGATGCGGATTTAGTGCGGGCGCTTCGATCCAACGGAGGGCTGGCATCTCAGTTAGCGCTCTATCAGACGGTGGCAGAAGACTGGCGCTATGCGCTGAAGGCCCGGGATAAGATCGCCGCAGTGACGACGGCGGATATCCAGCGTGTGGCCACTGAGTACTTCACGAAGTCGAACCGTACGGTGGCCACATTGGTGAAGAAAGCCGGCGGGAAAAACGTCGCGGCAGCGCCGCAGCATGAGGTGGGGCGATGATGCAGATACAACGTAATATGTGGAACGTGAATCGGTGGAGTGTCGTGCTCTGTTCGACGATCATGGCGGTGGCCATCCCGCTGGCCGCCTGTGCCGAAAGTCTGGCGTTGGGCGACCCCAGACACATGACGTTCAAGCCGGTTGAGTTCACTCCTCCCGAGCCGGATCGCGTGGTGCTTGAAAACGGCATGGTGGTCTATTTCCTGGAGGACCATGAGCTGCCGTTGGTCAGTATCACCGCGACCATGCGGACGGGCGGCTGGCTCGATCCGGCAGATAAAGTCGGCCTGGCGTCGCTCACTGGTGCCATCATGCGGACCGGCGGGGGCGGCGGTCTGTCGGCTGAGCAAGTGGACGAGGAGCTGGAGCAGTTCGCCGGAGACGTCGGTATTTCAATCGGACGGCAATCCGGCGCTGCGTCGCTCGATGTTCTCAGCAAAGACCTGAAGCGGGGGCTTCAGATTTTTGCCGGCCTGATTCGGACGCCGGCCTTTGAGCCGGCGAAGGTTGAATTGGCCAAGCTGCAGTCCATCGAAGGGATTCGCCGCAGGCAAGACAATCCCGGCTCCATCGTCGGCCGCGAGTTCGTGAAGCTCCTGTATGGAGCAGACCACCCGACGGCGCGTGAAAGCAGCATCGAGTCCGTCACCCGCATCACCAGAGACGACTTGATCGCCTTTCACAAGAAGACCGTTCATCCGAACGGGATGATGGTGGGTGTGACGGGAGATTTTGAGAAGACCGCGATGCTGGCCCTGCTCCGAGACATATTCGGCGATTGGAAGAAAGGCGACGTGCCGGTGCTGACGATTGCCGACGTGCCTCAGAGCCAGAGGCCAAAGCCCGTCGTCCGGTTCGTCAACAAGGATACGTCGCAAACGCATCTACGCGTCGGCCATCTGTCGATCAGAGAGCAGGATCCGGACTATGTATCCTTGGCGATCGCGAACGACATTCTGGGGGGCAGTTCCTTCCGCAGCCGGCTCTTCAACGACGTGCGGACCAAGCGGGGCTTGGCCTATTCAGTCGGCAGCCGGTTGAACGTCGGGGTGCACGATCAAGGCGTCTGGTTGATGCGCGCCGAGACGAAGCTGCCCTCGACGCAAGAGGTCATCGCGCGGTTTATCGCGAACATGGAGCGGATGCGGACCGAGTTGGTGACGGACAGCGAGTTGGCGGAAGCGAAAGAGGCCTATGTGAACTCGTTTGTGTTCTCCTTTGCCAGTTCGTCGGCAATCGTCGGGCGGTTGGTTGAGCTGGAGTACGACGGGCTTCCCAAGGATTTTCTCCAGCAATTGCGTGCCCGCGTGATTGCCTTGACGAAAGAGGAAATCCTGGCGGCGTCGAAGAAGCATTTCCACCCCGAGCGACTGACGATTGTCGCCGTCGGGTCCGGCGAAGCTCTGCCGAAATTGCTGTCGGGATTCGGGGAGGTCAAAGAAGTGAAGGTGGCTCCGTAGGCTGAGAGAAGAGTGGCGGGTGGCCTGCTGATCTCCTATGCTCGCGCAACGCACGGCCTCAGAAGGAAGCGAAGGGGGCAACCAGGCCATCCTTCTTGCTCGCAGAGCGCGCACGATCAGAATGTGCTCGCTCGATGCGCGCAGTGAAGGACAGCCTGGCCACCCCCTTTAGAAATAGAAAAGGGGCGAGCGAGCGTGGAAGGCGCATCGATAGAGGAAAGACCCTCGTTGGACGCGCGCAGTGGGAGATCAGCGGGCCACTCGCCCTAGGGAATGAAAGCTTCCGGAGCTTTGGTGGGGAGGAGAAGGAGGCGGATGGTCGAGGCAAGGCTTGTGCTCGCGCAGCCCGCCTTTTTAAAATGGCTTGCTAGACGTACACAGTAATGTTTGACCAGACCCTCTATCCAGAGAAGTAGTGATCAAGAGTTAAGGAAGCGGTCCCACACTCTGGAAATCCATCATGACGCTCAGTTGCAAGTATATAAGCGCGGAGAGCTCTCTTCTTGCCTATCTTGATTTGACCGGAACAAAGTTCTTCTACGAAAACAGTGAATTAGCCGGACAAAGAGAGAGGATTCAGCAGGTTGTGAGTAGAGTACGTGCGGGAATTGATAATATCTTTGGAGAAGACAAGGTAAATCTATTTGTCCATATGTACGCAGACTCCCTCGTGATTGCTCAGAAGAAGAATAATTTGATTGAAGGTTGTGCAGGGAAGCTTATTAGACTAATGCTGAAGGTCCAGTATCAAGTTCTTATAGATAGCCAATTTAATAAGTCAAAGGCGAATGATTCTGAAGAAGATAAATCGATGCCAACTCTAAGCCGCGCCCTGGTAAAAAGAGGTCCTTATTACGGGATGATCTGCAGTGAGATCCAGCAATCAATAGACAACACTTTCTCTAACTTCAGCTTGGTCGGCGGTTCGGCGATCGTTGAAATGGACAAGGCTCTCAAAGGTTTACCTATGGGGACGTACATTGACGCGTCTCTTATTACGGAAGCAGGGATTGAAAAGGAAAGACTGATCGACATATCTGATGAGAGCGGATCAAAGTTTGTTAAGCCCAGAGATGGTTTTGATTTCTTGCGCAGTACCCTTTCCTCTGAACAGAACGGCCCTTCGGACATTAAGGATTGGGTGGAACGATTGATTAAGTCTACGGGCAATAACGAAAAATTTAGAAGCAATATAACTCCATGGGTAGATGCGGTAAGCGGAACTTGCCAATCTATATGTCGGAGCAGTCAGCAATGC
>JBDSKU010000454.1:0-8817 GCA_039916745.1 Nitrospiraceae bacterium | reverse complement strand
GGTTCCGCCGGTCTCCGTGCGAGACTTGCACGATCATGGTCCTATGCCGGAAAGTTCCGCCACGATTCGATCGCGCGTCCTGGCAGCACGAGACCGGCAGCTCCACCGGTATCGTCAGGATGGGATTCACACAAATGCCCAGTTGAAGCCGCGGCTCCTGAAGCGGTATTGTGGCCTGGCGGCTCCGGCTCAGGAGCTTCTGGAGCAGGCACTGACCAAACTTGGATTGTCTGCGCGAGCCCATGGGCGTATCGTGCGCGTGGCGAGAACCATTGCCGATCTCGCGGGTTCTGATACCATTGAGCCGGTACATCTGGCCGAGGCAATTCAATATCGCAGTCTCGACCGTCGAATGGAGTTTTGAGGTGTAGATGGTATCGACCCTGAAAGTGTTTCTCTGGTGGTTTATTGTCGGCTCGACCATGGCGCTCGCTGTGATCCTCCTGCAAGGTGGCATTCGAGAAGTCATGCAGGCGCAGGGGTCTGTGTGGGAGCTGAAATTGGTCGAACTGCTCACGACCATCATGGGAGGGGGGCTGCTCGGTGGATGTCTCGCCTTGATTCTGGATCGTATTAAAAAGTCATAACCAATTTGTACTCACATTGAAGTGAAATGAGGCTAGACATGGACGTGGAAGTAGGTTCGAACCTGTATCGCAACACCGACGGCACGATTGAAGTCGAAGGAATCCCTCAGATCCAGATCGCCTTGAAACCGGCCACGGGCGTATTACTCGTGAATTTTGCGTTGTTCGATGCGAACGGAAAAGTGACGGCCAAGCTCAACGATAGCACTTTGATGGTCAATGAGAAACGAGCCTACGAAGTGAGCAGGACCCCGAAGAGTCTGCTGCTCACACATCTGGCCTCGGAAGCCATTATCCTACAGATAGAGCTCAAGGCACCGGACATGGTGGCCTTCACGAAGGGGACATTCCATACGATTAAGGGCCACGTGTTCGAAGTCTCACCCACTGAATGGAAAATCGATAAGCTTCGCGCCAGCGGCACCACTCAGGATCTGAAAGGGGGATCTGTCGTCCTGGGGTAACGAAGAGTAGCAGGATGCTGAAAATGTCCGTCAGCAGCGTTCTCGCATCGTTCAGACCCTCAACGTACCCCAGAGGGTACGCCTCAGATCTTCACTCGCTGCGGCCTTGCTGAACGGCCATTTTGAGCATCCTGTGGTGAAATAGTATTTTCGCTGCTTCCTATCCTGCGACCGTCGGCACGATCACGATGTGCTGGTCTTGCAGGTCGACGGTCGCTGTATCTCCATCGCGCAACTCGCCCTTGATCAATTGACGCGCCATCGGCGTTTCCAATTCCTGTTGAATCAATCGCTTCAACGGCCTCGCTCCATAGACCGGGTCGTAACCCCGTTCACCCAAATGTCGTAACGCGGCCGGTGTGATGGTCAGGGTGATTCGCCGTTCCGCCAAACGAGCCCGTAGCCGCTCCAGCTGAATCTCCGCGATCTTCGCCAGTTGCTCCGTTTCCAGGGGATGAAACACCACCGTCTCATCGACGCGGTTCAAGAACTCAGGACGGAAATGTTCTCGGAGCTCCACCATAACGAGGGAGCAGACCTCGTCATAGGACGCGCGCCGTTGCTGTGCCTCAAGGATCTGCGGGCTGCCGATGTTCGATGTCATGATCAAGACCGTGTTCTTGAAATCGACGGTCCGGCCCTGAGAATCGGTCAATCGTCCGTCGTCCAAGACTTGAAGCAAGACATTGAAGACGTCGTGATGGGCCTTTTCGATCTCGTCGAACAGGATGACGGAGAAGGGACGTCGCCGAACGGCTTCCGTCAGTTGTCCACCTTCCTCGTAGCCGATATAGCCAGGCGGGGCCCCAATCAGACGGGCCACCGTATGTTTCTCCATGTACTCGGACATGTCGATCCGAATCAGGTTGGCGTCGTCATCGAAGAGCGTCGCGGCAAGTGCCCGCGCCAGCTCGGTCTTGCCAACCCCGGTCGGACCGAGAAAAAGAAATGAACCGATAGGCCGGTTCGGGTCTTTGATGCCGGAGCGTGCGCGGAGGACGGCATCGGCCACCGCGTCCACCGCCTCATTCTGCCCGACCACACGCCGATGCAGTAATTCTCCCAGCTTGAGGAGCTTTTCCGTTTCGCCTTCGGCCAGCCGGGAGACCGGGATTCCCGTCCAGCGACTCACGATGGCCGCGATGTCGTCTTCATCCACTTCTTCTTTGAGCAACCGGCTTTCGCCCTGTTTCTGGCCGAGCTGTTCCTGTTCCAATGCCAGTTCGCGCTCAAGACGTGGCAACTCTCCGTAGCGCAGCTCCGCCACACGATTCAGATCGTACGCCCGTTCGGCCCGCTCCATCGATTGCTTGACTTCTTCCATCGCCTCTCGCATTTTTCGCAGACGGGCCACCGAGGCTTTTTCCGAGTCCCAGCGCGTTCTGAGCGCCTGTCGCTCTGCTTGTTTCTCGCCCAGTTCCAGCTCCAGTGTCGCCAACCGCGCCTGGCTGGCTTGATCCTGTTCTTTTCGCAAGCCCTCCCGCTCGATCTCCAACTGCATCACCTTACGAGAGACTTCATCGAGTTCCGCCGGCAAACTATCGATTTCCGTCCGCAAACAGGCGGCCGACTCATCGACCAGATCGATGGCTTTGTCGGGAAGAAACCGATCAGCGATGTAGCGATTCGACAATTTTGCAGCAGCGACCAGCGCGGCGTCTTTGATGCGCACCCCATGGTGCACCTCGTAACGTTCTTTTAGTCCTCGTAGAATCGAGATGGTGTCTTCCACCGTCGGCTGATCGACCAGCACCGTCTGGAAGCGCCGTTCCAACGCGGCATCTTTCTCGATATGTTTCCGGTATTCATCCAACGTCGTCGCGCCGATCAAATGCAATTCGCCGCGAGCCAGCATGGGTTTGAGCAGGTTGGCGGCGTCCATCGCCCCTTCCGCTGCGCCTGCTCCCACGACCGTATGCAGCTCATCGATGAAGAGCAGAATTTGCCCTTCCGATGTCTGCACCTCCTTGAGGACGGCTTTCAATCGCTCTTCGAATTCGCCGCGAAACTTCGCGCCGGCGACCAACGATCCCATGTCGAGGGTGATGACGCGCTTCTTCTTCAGACCTTCAGGCACGTCCCCTTTGATAATGCGCGAGGCGAGTCCTTCGACAATCGCCGTCTTTCCGACGCCCGGTTCGCCGATGAGCACGGGATTGTTCTTGGTTCGCCGCGAGAGGATCTGTATGACTCGGCGAATTTCTTCATCGCGCCCGATCACGGGGTCTAATTTTCCTTGTCCTGCCAACCGGGTCAGGTCGCGACCATATTTTTCCAACGCCTGGTAGGTGCCTTCCGGATCCTGGCTCGTCACACGTTGCGATCCTCTTACTTGTTGAAGCGCGCTCAACAACCGTTCCTTTGTCAGCCCAAGTTTTTTGAACACGCCCCCTTCCTGGACCATGGCGAGGATGACATGCTCGACACTGACATAGTCGTCTTTCAATGCTCGTTGTTCGTCTTCGGCTTTGCTCAACACCTGGCTGAGCCGCGATGCGACATGAAGTTGTCCGGGCGCTGCCCCGCCGCCCTGGACTTGCGGCAACTTGGCGAGTGCCTGCTCGACCGCCTGGCGAACGGAGGGCACCGATAATCCTGCCTGTTCGAGGAGGGAGGAGGCGAGACCGCCTTCCTGCTCCATGAGCGCAAGGAGGAGATGCTCCACATCGATTCCTTGATGACTTCGCCTCGCGGCATGGGACGATGCGGCTTGGAGGGCCTCTTGTAATTTGATCGTCATGCGGTTCATGTCCATTGGATCACTCCTCTTGGCACATCGGTGTGGACTGCTCCTATCCACATAATCATAGGAAGGGGGGAAGTCAACGGCCGAGGAGGGAGCGCGCCGTGGCTTGACCCGAGAAGTTCGCACAGACTATTGTCTCTTATGTCGCGCATTGTAGCTGAAACCATAGATCTCTATCGGAGCGCCTTCCGCAAAACCGGAGAATCTCTCGCCCGCGGATGGATGACGATGGTGGCGGTGGTTGGATTTGGACTGCTGCTGGTTCTCGCCAGTCAAATTGCCTCGCCCCTCGGCATGATCGGCGGCTTTCTGCTTGGCGCCGTAAACGCCCTGTTGGTCGGCGCCACCCTGAGCCTGGTCGAACAATCGATTACCCATACACGCATGCTCACCTTCCACGACATTGTTGACAGTGTCGGCCACTATTTTTGGGATGTGATCGGCATCGGGTTTGTGCTCTGGTTGCCGCTCATGGCGCTCGACATGAGCCTGCAGACGAATCCGTTCGGGCAACTCCTGTCGTACGCCGCCCTCCTGCTCATTTTTTTATTGCTGAACCCGGCACCGGAAATTATCTATCAAGTGCGGCATGATTCTCCGCTCGACGTATTCAAGACCTCGTATGATTTTATTCTGGAGAATTGGATTGAGTGGTTTCTTCCATTTGCCCTCATCCTCATCCCTATCGTCCTCTCGCCCATGGGTCTGCAATCGTTCTTCTCCCTCTCCAGTCGAGTGGGGAGAGGGGCGGGTTTGGATTTTTTCCAACTCCTTGTGCTGCCGTTCACGATTCTCGGTAGTTGGCTGGACTATGTGGGAATCCCTTCGTCGATCAGCTGGTATCTCGGCCTGCTCCTCACCCCGCCGCTTGCCGTCGCCATGTTATTGTTTCGTGGCCATCTCTTTGCATCACTCCATGGCGTGTCGCGACGCCAGCGTCGATTTGCCTCGCCATTCAAGTAGGGACGAGCGGTGTGGTAGGATATTTCAGCTTCCGCCACTCCTGATTCAGACGCTGCTCAGCCATTCCTGGCCCCTTTGCCCTCCGTCAGGGTAAATGACACCGCAAGAATTTGTTTGCCAGATCCCTTGAGTGGCATGGAGAAATAGTGTATGGAAATACATACAGTCTCTACAGTTATCCTCGCTTCTCAAAGCCGAGAAAGAGCGTCGCTCGTGCGTTTGTCTATCTTTTGGCGAATCGTTTTCACCTCACTTGTCATCATTGTGATGATGGCAGGTGTGAATTTATATGCCCTGTTTCAGTTGCGCCAGTTGACGGCATTGAGTGCCAATATGGCGGCACATCATTATCCGGCAATCGAGTCGGCTAAACGTCTACTCACCGTGCTCTATGCCCAACTCAATAGTGAGAAGAAGTATCTGGCTGTACGCGATGCCACATTCTTGCAGCATTTCGATGAAGAGGTCGACGAGTTCCATCGGGGAATCCAGGCCCTCGAAATGCAGGAACTTGCGCCGCAAGGCCTGCAGCTGCTGAAGGAGACCAAGCACCTCCAACAAGAACGGCTCACGATCTTCCATGCGGAATTAGAATCGCATCACGTCCAGGAGTCTCCTGCGGCCCTATCCGCGGACTATGAGCGGCGTCGAGACGCCTTGATGGACCGCATGAGCGCGACACTTCAACAGTTTATCGATCTGCACGAAACGGGCATCAGTGTCGGGGTCAGCCGGTCACGGGAGAGTTCGGCGCAAGCCGAGGCCGTCACGGAGCAGCTGGTGCTGCTGGCGCTCGTATTCGGGATTGCGCTTGCCGGCTTTGCCAGCTACACGGTTCTTCGCCCGCTCCGTCAATTGCAGAACCATATCAAACAAATCGGGCAGGGGGATTTTCGCACATCGCTCAACATTCGGGCACCCAGCGAGCTGCGAGACCTCGTCGATGCGGTAAATTGGATGGGAGCCAAACTGCAAGAGCTTGACGATATGAAGGGGGAGTTTCTCGCCCATGTCTCCCATGAATTGCGCACGCCGATGGCTTCTATCCAGGAAGGCACCCATTTGCTCTTGGATGAAATTCCCGGTCCTGTGACACAAGAGCAACGCACGACCTTGCGCATCATGGCCGACAGCAGCCGCAGGCTCATCACCCTCATCTCGACGATTCTCGATCTTTCCAAGATGGACGCCGGGATGATGGAGTATCGAATTGTTCCGACGGATCTCAAGCGCATTACCGATATCTCGGTCAATAAAGTCCGGCTCTTGGCCGATGCCAAGCATGTACAGCTGTTGGTCGAAGGGCCAGCGCAACGTGTGTGGGTTAAGGCAGATGCCCTTCGCATTGAACAGGTGCTGGATAATTTGCTCTCAAACGCCTTGAAGTTCAGTTCGGAAGGGGGCATTGTAAAGGTATTGATGAAGCCTGACCCGAAAGCGGGAGTGCTGGAAGTGAGCGTGTCCGATGGCGGACCAGGCATTCAGGCCGAAGACCTGCCCTATATTTTCGAACGCTTCTATCAAGGGCGTACCAAGACCAAACCGGCGACGCCGGGGAGCGGTCTCGGATTGGCACTGGCCAAAAAAGTGGTTGAAGCACACGGAGGACGAATTTGGATCGAAAGCGAAGCCAAGAAGGGGACGACTGTACGGTTTATTCTGCGGGTTGCAAAGCCGGAAGTGTCGGCATGAAGGCTCTCCAGCACGGACTCATGACAGCGATTCTGTCCGGTTTCTTCCTCACGGGGTGTTCGACATGGCCTGCGCTCCCGCCTATGTCGCAGCCCTATTTCCTCGTCGATGCGGGAGAGGCAAAATCCCTCCATGCGCTGGCGAAAAAGCAGGAGGCGCTCGCCCAAAAATGCGCCGAGCATAACTCCTGCGATCATGTCTATTTTTTGCGGGCTCTCCTGGGGCTCTATGAAAGTCGAGAGAGTGCCGCCAGGTACTTTGAGAAAGTGATCGCCGCCGCGCCTAAGAGCAGTTTGGCCTCCTCCAGTAAGGTCTGGCTACAACTGCTTCAGCATCGTGCCGTTCCCGTTGAGCAATCTTGGATGCAATCGGTCATGGCGGCACCGGCCATTTCAGAGAATCAGGCGATTCTGGCCCAGGCCTCAGATCGCCTGGTTCGGGACTTGCTTGATAGGGAATTAACCGTCCAGCAATTGCGGGCCATGAAGGATGCCGATGCCCAAACTCTGGAAAGTCTCCAGCGCGACTTAGCCGAACGCGAACGGAGGATGGACGCCGTGAACGGCAAAAGGGACACTACAAAGGGTTCGGCTGAAACTGGCATCCTGTCATCATTACAAAAGCAATTGACGGATCGAGATAAGAAAATAGATGAATTGACGAGCCAGTTAGAGGCGCTGAAGCGTATCGACCAGGAAATGCGGGATAAAGTTCGTCCGATTCGTCCCCCATCGACGGTTGCCCCGTCTCCGACTGCACCGGAACAGACGATACCGTAGAAGGAATGTCATGGAAAAAGAACATATTCTCGTAGTCGACGACGAAGAGGGCCTCCTGCATCTCGTGAAGATGCGGTTGACCGCGATGGGCTTTGCCGTGACCGGCTGTACCAGCGGGCGTGACGCGATCTCGGCAGCCAAGAATAACCGGTTCGATCTGGTCATTACCGACCTCCGCCTGGGTAACGAAGACGGCTTAGATGTGACGGAGGAATTGTTGCGAATGCAGCCAGGTCTTCCGGTTATCATCCTGACGGCCCATGGCAGCATTCCCAATGCCGTGGAAGCTATGCAGCGCGGGGCCTTTGGCTATCTCACCAAACCATTCGATGACAAGGAGCTCAAGTCTAAGATCGAAGAGGGGCTGTCGCCGCAACGGATGCGAGGAGAAATCCAGCGACTGAAGTCTCTCGTCAACGAATTATATGGCATGGAAAACATTGTCGCACGGAGTCCTGCGATGCAGCGCTTGCTTCAACAAGTGGTGCAGGTGGCAGATTCCGATGCAACCATTCTCCTATTTGGAGAAACGGGGACCGGCAAAGAAGTCTTCGCCCGCGTCATCCATTCGAACAGCCGACGGAACAAAGGGCCCTTTATTGCGCTCAATTGCGCGGCCATTCCGGAAGCACTCTTCGAGTCTGAGCTCTTCGGGCATGTGCGTGGCGCGTTCACCAGCGCCCATGGTGCCAAGCGAGGCCTTTTTCAATGTGCCAACGGCGGCACGCTGTTTCTCGATGAGATCGGCGAGATGCCGCTGTCGATGCAGGTCAAACTCTTGCGGGCTGTGCAGGAACGGGAAGTCCGCGAAGTGGGTTCTGAAACGACGACGAAAATCGATGTGCGAATTATTGCGGCAACGAATAAAGATCTCGGTGAAGCGGTCAAGAACGGCTCATTTCGGAACGATCTCTTCTATCGCATTTCCGTCGTCCCGTTATTTATCCCGCCGCTGCGTGACCGTCGGGATGATATCCCCTTGCTGGCCCAACATTTCCTGACCGCGAGTGCGAAGCGGGCCAATAAAGATTTGCGCGGCTTTACCCCGGCCGCGCTCAATCGGCTGCTCACGCATCCCTGGCCAGGCAATGTCCGTGAGCTGGAGAATGTCATTGAAAAAGCCTCTGTGATGACGCGCCAGGACATGATTACTCCGGACCTTCTGCCTTCGATGGGCACCTCACCGGACGCACCGCTCAAGCCGTTGACCGAAGCCAAGGAAGAGTTCGAGAAAACCTACCTCAAGAACGTGCTGCAACTTACGGGCGGCAATATCTCACGCGCCGCCCAATTTGCCGGTCGCTACCGGGCAGACTTTTACAAAATGCTGAAGAAATATGGTCTGCATCCCTCAACCACGAAGGCGAAAGCGGAAGCCGATTTTGAAGAGCTGGAAGAGGCGGGCGATCTCACGGAAGCCGAACGGTAAATCCGTGTTTCTCTTCGCGTCGAGGAGTCAACGAGTTCGGGCAATCTTCTCACGCATCTAACACGATGCTGATTACGTCCGCCAGTAGGTTTCTCGCGTGCCGATATAGTTTTTCCGCAGCCTGCTGATGATTTGCTGCGTAAGCTCCCCCGTCAAG
>JBDSKU010000453.1:0-3018 GCA_039916745.1 Nitrospiraceae bacterium | reverse complement strand
TCAAGAAGACGGAACTGTCTGCCTACGGTAATCCCCGCCTGGGTGGCATTATTGCGCTGTCGTTGGATAAGGGAGATCGGCTCATCAGCGTGCATGTCACCGACGGCCAGCGGGAGATTTTGTTGGGCACGAAGAAGGGCATCACGATTCGCTTCAAGGAAGACGAAGCCCGTCCGATGGGACGAACGGCCCATGGTGTGCGCGGTATTGCGCTCGAGGAAGGCAACGAAGTCATCGGCATGGAAACTATCACGCCGGACTCTACGACCCAAATTCTCACGGTCACGGAGGGCGGCTACGGGAAGCGCACGCCGGTGAACGAATATCGCATTCAGGGACGCGGGGGGAAGGGCATCATCAGCGTGAAGACCAATGAGCGCAATGGACTGGCCGTCGGCTTCCTGCAAGTCCGGGACGGCGATGAGATCATGCTGATGGCCGCTCACGGCAAGGTGCTTCGGTGCAAGGTGGATGAGTTCCGCGAGATCGGCCGCAATACTCAGGGCGTTCGAATTCTCGATCTCGATGGCGAGGGCGACCGGGTGGTGGCTGTCGCACGGTTGGCGGAAGCGGTTGAAGTGCTCCCTGAAGAGGGTAGCGCGTAAGGGATCGCGCGGCGTTATCCTCTTTGCTATGCACGAACAGGATGCTTCCTCAACGACCCCTTCTGGATCTCAGCCGAAGAAGCCGCTGGATACGGTCGTCAAGATGGCCATCGGCGTGTTTGTCGGGTCGTTTGTCCTGATCTGGGGCGGGATGTATCTGAGCCGTCCCGATCGTTCGATCCCTCCTTTTAGCATCGGATCGCAAGAAGAGACGGCCGTTGCGATTCATGTCCCCTCGTGGACGAGCGATCAGGAAATCGAAACGCTGATCGAGCGCTTCCGCAAAGTCGGTCGCGAATCGAGAAATTTTGGGTCGCTCAAAGTCCGTCCGACGACGCCCGACGATCCGACCGACCGCTACCGTCGCCTCACCATCTATATCTTTTCCGATGATACCTGGGCGGAGCCGGTCATGTTGCACAAGTACTTGACCGGGGAGGACCAGGATGTTCGAGGGGGATTTCGGAGAGCATTGCGGGGGCTGTACCGGTTGGTTGAATCGGAAGAGGAAGGACGGATCGGCCCGATGCTGGAGGGTCCGGAAACGGCAGCGACCCAGGTCTATGCCCACCAGCTCTTCAAAGGACCGCTCAACGTACCTTTGGACCAGGCGGTTGGGCCAGCGACTGCGCCATGAGCTGCGCCAGGTGATTGCGGAGGTCCGGGTCTTGAATCGTGGTCACATGCGCCGAGATCTCTGCGAGCAGCGCGTCGCTCGGTGGGAAGGCAGGCGCGTGATGCGTCTCTGGCAATGCGGCAGCACGATCGACTTTCGGTAACGTCCCCACCCGCAATACGATGTCCGTAATGAGTTCCGACCCAACTACCCTGTTGAGCTTCTCGAGGAGTGTCGGTTTGAGGAACGTGAGTTGGTGGAGCCAGACGCTGTTATGGACCAAGAGGTAGAGTTTCTTGTACCGAATCTGATCGGGCCAGGTATTCGAGGCCATGGGTTCCCCGACGATGGAGACCCAATCACGCCGCAAACGGCTTTCGAGCAGCTTGGATTCGAGCCCAAGACGGCGAGCCAGTCCTTCGAGGACGCTGGATACTGAATCGATGGAGCTTAGTCCGCCCATGAGACCATCATAGCAAAATTGACGGAGGCAATCAGTAGCCAGCTCCCGGTCATACTCGGACGGTCTTTTCTTGGTATTCTAGAGCGAATGCTGACCGCGCTTACCTCCTGACAATGAAAGCCTGACGTCTGATGGGGAAAGAAAGAGAGAGCTTCGAGCGGCCGGTGGTCACGAACCGTAAGGCGTACCACGATTACTTCATTGAAGAGAAGTTCGAGGCGGGTATGATGCTCCAGGGGACGGAGGTCAAGTCTCTCCGTGAGGGGCGCGTGAACCTGTCAGATAGTTATGCCAGTGTGAGAGAGGGACAGATCTTTCTTCACCATTGCCACATCAGTCCGTACAGCCACGGCAACCTTTCGAATCATGAGCCGCTCCGCACCAGGAAACTCCTTCTCCATCGCAAGGAGATCAATAAACTCCTGGTCAAGACGCAACAGCAGGGGCTGACGATCATTCCGCTCCGCATCTATTTTTCCAATCGTGGCCTGGCCAAAGTCGAACTCGGCTTGGCGAAAGGCAAAAAACAGCATGACCGCCGAGAATCCGACAAGGCGCGTGAAGCCAGCCGCGAAGTAGAACGGGCGATGAAAGATAGGAGGTAAGCAACAAACCGTCCTTCTTGCTCGCAGAGCGCGCATGATCGGAACGTGCTCGCTCGATGCGCGCAGTAAAGAACAGTGTGTTTGCATACCAGGAAGGAGGGTGAAGGGTAAACCTTGTTCAATCAACTTTAAGTGTAGCGTCATCGCGCCGCTAACTCGACTCATGACAGTGCATTGACAAAGACGTCTAGACGTCATATTATCCCTCCGTGTATAAACCCACCGATCAAACTAAACGCCGCCCCGGTGAAGTAAGGGACGCAATCCTCTCCGTGCTGACGGCTAGGCCTGCCGGTGCTCCTCTTCACACAATCGAACAACACGTAGCCGATCTGATTGGCCACGCGGCTAGATCCAGCGTACGATCCTATCTGCGACTGAACACACCATCGATATTTATTCGCATGGCCCGTGGTCATTACGGGATACAAACGACCACAAGAACGCGAGCCAATAAAGTTGCTGAGTCTCGACGCGACTATTGGCGGAATTTTGCTTTCGGCAAATCCATTGTCGTCGAATCTGATTGTTTAAACTGGCTGCGTGAGCAACAAGCCAACACCATTCATGCCGTTGTCACAGATCCGCCTTATGGGCTGTTCGAATACTCTTCTGAACAACAGGAAAAGTTGCGAAATGGTAAGGGTGGCGTCTGGCGCGTTCCTCCTTCTTTTGACGGAGTTCAGCGTGCGCCACTTCCTAGGTTCACGGTACTCTCGCCGCAAGACC
>JBDSKU010000452.1:0-12018 GCA_039916745.1 Nitrospiraceae bacterium | reverse complement strand
CCTCCCCCAAACCCACCCCAGTTCCCGCCGAATCCTCCCTGCCCCGTTCCCCAATATTCGCCTTTTTGAATCCGTCTGTACGGATGCCGAAGGTCGGGACGGCTGATCCACCAGAAGAAGGAGATGGCCCCGATGCTGGTAAAGAGGGTGATCCAGAAACCCACACCTTTGAAATGGGTCTTCGACTGCGTCCCGACTCTGATTTCTTGCGCCGGCGCGGCGAGCGAGACCACGGTGCGATAGAGCCCTTCGCCGAACTGGCCCCGGTCGATGAACGGCTGCAGATGCTCATGTCCAACTTGATTCATCACCGTGGGGGTAATCACCGGCAACATCTGCCGGCCCAGCGTAATCGCGACTTGTCGGTCCTCCACCGATACCAGCACCATGACGCCATGCTCTTGTTGCGCGGACCCGATGCCCCACTTGGCATAGATCGCCGTCGCATATTCGTTGACCGTCCCGAAGGGCTTAATGTTCGGGACCGTCACCACGACCATTTCCACGCCGGTCTTCCGCTCCAGATCCTGACAGACGGACCGGATGCGTTCTTTCCATTCCGCATTGACCACCTGGGCATGGTCGCTCATATACCCTCGCGGCTCCGGCAACTGGATCTTGGGCCGATCGTAGGGTACTGCCTGAGCGATCCCCGCAAGGAGGACGAGAGCGCAGACCATCAACATGCCGACGAGCTTCGTCATCGTGGCCCCGGCTGCGGCAGTTGCTCGACCGCACGAGTCAGCAACGTCATGGTGTGCAGATACCGGTCGAAGAGACGAGGCACTTCGTGCGGGCCTGGAGAAATTTGTCCGCGCTTGAGCAACAAGGCATCCAACAGACCATGCAGATCGAGATTCAACTGCTCGGCCACGTCCTTGATCACGGAGTCGGAGTGGGAGAGCACCGGCCGCCCGAAGAGCCGCTGCACCCCGCGCAGTAATGGCACTGTTGCCGTGATCGAGAGCGGCAGCAAAATCGTGATGGCATCGTCGGTTCCGCCCCCCTCGACATAACGCTGACGCAATCGGAGCAGATTGCTCGTCATGCCCTGGACGACGGCCTCTCGGAGCCGATCGACATTCACGTGAAAACCGATGAAGGGATCGCGGCCGCCCAACACGCGATGGTGCTCCTGGATTTCTAGAAACTCGAGCGGGAACACCCCTGCCGACATGCGCAGCTCTTCTTCCGTCAGAAAGAGGGGGACCACGATCTGTTCCTTGCTCCATTGACGATGCAAGGCGCTGTACTTCTTGAGCACGGCACTGTCGTACGACGACACGAGCAGCAGGATATTCAGATTGGAGCGTCCCGGAAGAAACTCACCTCTCACAGCGCTGCCGTAGAGCAACAGGCCTTCTAACTGCTCTCCGAAAACACCTTTGACCTCGTTCACGTAGGTCTGCAACAGCTGCTGCGTTTCGTTCGACAAGCCTTCGATCACACGTTCAGTCATGCCCTATTCCTCATGAAGACATCGGATGTGGTGCGCGCGCATGTGCACGACAATCGGGAAGAAACCCCGCGGCGATCACGCGGTCGATCAGATCGAATGGCGCGGTCGTTCGCAACCCTGCCGTGGTCGAGAGGACCTGATACCGCAGCCGTGCGTTCCGATCCAGCGTCTGAAACACTCTATCACGCAGAAAGGCCACGACCGGATTGTCCGTATTCCAATAGAATACTTGTTGATCGGCCAATCGCTGCAACATGGTGACATGCGGCCGCCTGATCCGTTCAAACTCTTTGAGCCGGTCGGCTGAGTAGTCCTTGTCGGCTAAACAGCTGGGCAAGAGATCGGACAGCGTCATGGCATCGACCATCGCCTGCATCCGCCCCTGCGAGGCATGGGGATTCATCGCATGGGCGGCATCGCCGATCAACACGGCGCCATCCGCTACCCAGGTCGGCGTCCGTACCCGCCCGGTCGGCATGTAGGCCGTCTGGTTCCAATCGCGCAAACCACGGAACAACCCGGCGAACTGCGGCGCGATCTGACTCCAGGCCTGCTGCAGCGCGGGAATACCACGCTGCTTCACAGCCTCCATCGAGCCGCTCGGGATCATATAGAACAAATAGACTTTGTTCCCCGTCGCAGGAAAGAGACCCAAAATGGTTTTGTGGCCGACATAGTAAAACGATTCGGAAATCGGCTCCTCCGATTCGAGAATCGCAATCAGATAGCCGTCGGGATAGCGATGCAGGTCGGCGGGAATCTGCAGGGCCTCGCGCACCTTGGAAAAGGCCCCGTCGGCGCCGACGACGATCTTGGCGCGGATCGTGCTCGTCCCATCCGGCCCTTGCATGGTCAATCCCACCACCCGATTTCCCTCGCGCAACAGTCCGGTGAAGGAAGTCCCATACCGTAGTGTCGCGCTCTTCTGCTGTTGCACCGCTGCAACGATGGCATGATGGGCCACGTTCGGCAGGGTCACGATGGCGCGATTGTACGGCGCGGGCAGGTCATTGTAATCGATGCTACAGAGGCGCGTCCCTCCGGCCCGGCAGAAATGAAAGTGCCGCACGGATCTGGTCGCATCGGCCGGTAAGGATTGCAACACGCCCAGGCGATCGAGCACATGCTGCCCGTTCGGTTGGAGAATTTCTCCCCGCAATCCCTGGGGTGGACCGGCAGCCTGATCCAGCACGACCGTGCTGATCCCCTGCTTCGCCAGCGCCAAGGCGAGAACGGCTCCACCGCCCCCGGCTCCCACCACCGCTACGTCCGTCTGCTCAATCATGTCTGCCATCGTCTCAGTGCGCGTCCCAGGCCCGATACCTCGCGTGATTGTTCCACATCGCCAGGAATTTCTCCCTGGCCTTTACGGAGATCGCGTGATCGGTGATGATATCGAGCCGCTCATCGTTATAGCGGTTGCCGCTGGTCGTATGGTTCATCGAGCCGGAGGCATTCACCTCATCGTCGATCACGGCCTGCTTCAGATGCATCAACCCGTCGTGCTCGTTGACCAGAATAGGAATGCCGGCCAGATGCAACGTATGCAGCGCTGCGCGCTGCTTGACGTCCTCGGTGCGTTGCCGGTCGGTGATCAATCGCACATCGACGCCTCGCTTCTTCGCCGCGACCATCGCCTCCACGGCACGAGGGGTGGTCAGCCCATAGACCGCCACATAGAGGTATCGTGTGGCCTGTCCGTAGAGCGCCGTCAGACGATCGAGCGGCGCATCCTCCGGTGCATAGTAGACCTCCACCGTGGCCGCCCAGCCGGCCTCGACTGGAACCGTCAGCAGCAGGGCGACAAGAGCGAGCGACCGGATGATGGAATGGACAAGGACTGCGCGCATAGATGGCAATTGCAGGCCTAGGAGCCTGTCCGACATTGCCGTTCGTGACGAGGCGAAGGAGGTGTGGCCAGGGGCGAGGCCGCGGGTCCGAAAAAACCGGAGGCCGATTCGCTGGAATACGTTGAGGATTTTTTCGGGCCGAGAACGACGCAGATGGCCGCAAATCGTTCGCTGCAGTAGAACGGTCAATGTCGCACAGGCTCCCAGTTATTCGAGCTCAAACAACATTTTGAAATGTTCGTCCGTGGCCTCCCAGGCCTGAGGTGCCGCGGTGATGAGCCATTGTTCCAGAAACTGTTTTTGGCCCGGCGTGAGCAACTGTTTGATCTGGTGTGTACGGCCTTGGAGGGGTTGGAGAAATCCGACCCGCTTCTGAAAATCCAAGGTGGCCGTGCGGACATACATGTTCGTAAAGATCGTCGGCTTCTCGTCTTCTCCCTCGCCTTGAATCCAAACCGATAAAAACTTCTCTAATTGGAGTCCGGCGCTATCCATGGCGGGATCGGTATCGTGAAACAGTTCGTTTTCGGACTCTTTGAGCGGAATGGCCTCAGCGGACCTGAACATGAAATTGCGTTTCCACATGCAATCACGCCTCCAAAAGATGGCATAGTGGCGGCGGATCACGAACAAAGTCAAGCCACGAACCGGCCCATTTCGTTGCCTTGACAACGGCAAAGTCCGTTTGATAACGTGTTGAAATTGTTTAATCTCTTGGCCATATTAGGAGTCTTCATGCAGGTCAAAATCAATGGCAAGCCGGAAGAGATTTCAGGAGGAACGGTCCTCGACCTTCTCCAGGCCAAAAAAATCGAACCGCAAATGGTTGCAGTTGAAGTCAACGACGCCGTACTAGACCGAAATCTCCTCGCTACCACCAGCTTGAACGAGGGCGACCGGGTCGAGTTCTTGTTCTATATGGGAGGTGGCCGGTGACGATGCCGATGCACAAGGATATTACCGAACTCATCGGGCGGACTCCCCTTGTCCCTCTGAACCGGCTTTCTCCGACCGGCGGAGCGACGATCTATGGAAAGGTCGAGTTCTTTAATCCTGGCGGGAGCATCAAGGACCGGATCTGTCTCAACATGATCAACGAGGCGGAACGCCTGGGCCATTTAAAGCCGGGCGGCACGATCGTCGAGCCCACGAGTGGGAACACCGGAATCGGGCTGGCATTGGTCGCCGCGGTCCGTGGATATAAGCTGATTCTTGTGATGCCTGAAAGCATGAGCATGGAGCGGGCCAGTCTCTTATCCTCCTACGGCGCGCAGCTCGTCTTGACGCCGGCCTGGGAAGGGATGAAGGGCTCGATTCGCGAGGCGGAGAGCATCATCGCACAAAATCCGTCGTACTATATGCCAGATCAGTTTTCCAATCCGGCTAATCCGGCGATGCATAAGAAGACCACCGCGATCGAGATTCTGGATGCGCTCGACGGAAAAATCGATGCATTTGTCGCGGCGGTCGGCACGGGCGGCACAATTACGGGATGTGGAGAATTGTTCAAGGAACGGAATCGCGACGTGAAGGTGATCGCCGTGGAACCGGCCGGATCGCCTGTCTTGTCGGGCGGAGAGCCAGGGCCGCATAAGATTCAGGGTATCGGCGCAGGGTTCGTCCCGAAAGTGTTGAACCGGGCCATCATCGATCGGGTAATGACCGTGACCGATGACGAAGCCTATCAAACGGCCAAGCAGCTTTCGAAGAAGGAAGGTCTCTTGGTGGGTATCTCCGCGGGAGCCAATGTGTTCGCCGCACAGAAAGTCGCACAGGAACTGGGGCCGGGCAAGAATGTGGTCACAATACTGTGTGATACGGGCGAGCGCTATATCAGCATCGAGAAGTATTTTAATATTTAAGGACGCTGAAAATGGCTTCCACCTTCGTTCTCGGCTCAAGAAAATCCTCAACATACCCCCGAGGGTACGCCTCCGGTTTTCTCTCGCCTGCGGCCTCGCTGGAAAACCATTTTGAGCATCCTTTGGAACTCGCAAATTAATTGCCATGGAATTTACTGAAGATCAGATAAGCAGATACAGCCGCCACATTCTCCTGCCTGAAGTCGGTGGCAAGGGACAGAAGAAGATCGCCAAGGCCAAAATTCTCCTGGTCGGCGCGGGAGGCCTGGGGTCACCTGCTGCCCTCTATTTGGCCGCGGCCGGAGTCGGCACGATCGGACTCATCGATAGCGACGTGGTGGACCTGACCAATCTACAGCGTCAGGTTCTGCACCACACGTCGGATGTCGGACGCCCCAAGGTCCTTTCGGGCAAAGAGAAGATCCAGGGATTGAACCCGGACGTCCAGGTCTCGATGTATGAAGAGCGGCTTACGGCGGGCAATGCGCTGAAGATCATCAGCGAATACGACGTCGTGATCGACGGGGTCGACAACTTTACCGCCAAATTTCTGATCAACGACGCCTGCTTCTTTGCCGGGAAACCGTTGATCCATGGCGGCATCCTCCGCTTCGATGGACGGGTCACGACCATTGTACCGAAGCAGTCCGCCTGTTATCGTTGTGTCTTCAAGACGCCGCCGCCGGCCGGGCTGGTCGCCTCCTGCCAGGAAGCGGGTGTAATTGGCGTATTAGCTGGCATCATCGGCACGATCCAGGCGACAGAAGCGTTGAAACTCATCTTGGGCATCGGGCAACCGCTCATTAACCGATTTCTGGATTTCGATGCACGCAAAACGCAGTTCAGAGAGATCAACGTAAAACGGAATCCCGATTGCGCCCTCTGTGGTGCGCACCCGACGATTACCGAATTGTTCGACGACGGCGATCCTTTTGCCGGCTGTGCCGTCCGGCCGTAACCCTTGACGCAGCGAGGTGGAGTCACCATGACCAAAATGAAAGCGCTAGTCTGCCGCGAGTGCGGAAAAGAATATCCGACCAAAGCGATCCACGTCTGCGAGATGTGCTTCGGTCCCCTCGAAGTGAAATACAACTACGAGGAGATCAAGAGGAATATTTCCCGCAAGAAGATCCAGGATGGACCGCAGAGTATCTGGCGTTACGCCGATCTTCTGCCGGTGGAAGGGCCGACCTTTCTCGGCCCGCATGCCGGGATGACCCCGCTGGTGCGCGCCAAGAACCTTGGCGCCTACCTCGGATTGGACGAGCTCTATATTAAGAACGATACGGTGAATCATCCGACGCTCTCGTTCAAAGATCGCGTGGTCGCGGTCGCCATCACCAGGGCTCGCGAATTGGGATTTGAAACCATCGCCTGTGCCTCGACCGGCAATCTGGCGAATTCCGTCGCCGCCCATGCGGCTGCCGCGGGCATGCGCGCGTACGTGTTCATTCCTGGCGACTTAGAAGCCGCGAAGGTCCTGGGCAATTTGATCTATAAACCGAACGTGGTCGAGGTCGAAGGCAATTACGACGACGTCAACCGCCTCTGCAGCGAAATTGCCGGTGAATATGCCTGGGCCTTTGTGAATATCAACGTGCGCCCCTACTATGCAGAAGGCTCGAAGACGCTCGCCTATGAAACCGTGGAACAACTCGGCTGGCGCACGCCGGACCAAGTGGTCATCCCGATGGCGTCAGGCTCGCTCTTGACCAAAATCTGGAAGGGCCTCCATGAAATGAAAACCTTGGGGCTCGTCGACGACGTGCGCACCAAAATCAACGGCGCGCAAGCCGAAGGTTGTTCCCCTATTTCCACGGCGTTCAAGACGGGACGGGATTTCTTCAAACCGGTGAAGCCGAAGACCATCGCCAAGTCCCTGGCTATCGGCAACCCCGCCGACGGGTACTACGCCCTCAAGGCGACGGCCGAGAGCAAAGGCTCCATGGACATGGTGTCGGACGACGAAGTGGTGGAAGGGATCAAACTGCTGGCGCAGACGGAAGGCATCTTCGCAGAAACGGCCGGCGGCGTGACCATCGGTGTGCTCCAGAAGCTGGTGAAGCAAGGCACGATCAAGAAGGGCGATGTGACGGTCGCCTATATCACCGGCAACGGCTTGAAGACGCAGGAAGCGGTGATCGATGCGGTCGGCAAGCCTCACCGCATTCAGCCGAGTCTCGCGAGTTTTGAGAAAACCTTTAAGATGGGAAAGAACGGTGGTGGTGACGCATGATTAAAGTTCGCATTCCAACTCCGCTCCGTCCTCTCACGAAGGGGCAAGGCGAGGTCGACGCACAGGCCACGAGTATCACTGAGATGATCGACACCTTGAATGCCGCACATCCCGGGATCAAGGATCGTCTCTGCGACGACACGGGCGAGCTTCGCCGTTTCGTGAACATTTACGTCAACGAGGAAGACATCCGATTCCTCAAGGGCAAAGAGACCTCGCTCAAAGATGGCGACGAAGTCTCGATTGTGCCCGCCATTGCGGGAGGCTCATCATGCCAAGCATGAAAGTGCATGTGCGGTTTCCGGAAGAGAAAATCAAAGAGCCTGTCATCTATCAGATCGGCCACGAATTCAAGGTAGTCACCAACGTTCGGCGAGCGGACGTCCGTGAAACCACCGGCTGGATGGATCTCGAGCTGACAGGAGAGAGTGCGGAAATCGAACGGGCGATCGCAGGCCTTCGCAAGAAGGGCCTCATCGTCGACCCAATCGAACTGGATGTGGTGGAATAACGGGAAGCAGCATTCAGCCATCAGCTCTGAGAAATTCTTATGGATTGGAAGCTGACAGCTGAGCGCTAACTGCTGAGAGCACGATCTTACTATGGAACTCACAGAACTACAGATTCAACGATACAGCCGCCAGATTATTCTCAGCGAAGTCGGCGGCAAGGGTCAGATGAAGCTGAGCAAGGCGAAGGTCTTGCTCATCGGCGCCGGCGGACTCGGCTCACCGGCCGGACTCTATCTTGCTGCCGCCGGTGTCGGCACCATCGGTCTGGTCGATGGCGATGTCGTCGATCTCTCAAATTTGCAGCGGCAGATCATGCATTCCACTGCGACGGTCGGCATGCCGAAAGTGGAGTCTGGCCGTAAGACCCTGTCGGCGATCAACCCTGAGATCACGATTAAGACCTATCACCAGAACGTCGACAGCGACAATATTCTTGCGCTGCTGTCCGAGTATGACATCGTGCTGGACGGATCCGACAACTTTTCGACCAGATTTCTCGTGAACGACGCTTGCTTCTTTGCCAAGAAGACGCTGATCTCCGCCAGCATGTTCCGGTTCGAAGGCCAGCTGACGACGATTAAGCCCCATGCCGGCTATCCCTGCTATCGCTGCCTCTATCCAGAGCCACCGCCGGCTGGATTGGTCCCGAACTGCCAAGAAGCCGGTGTCTTGGGCGTCCTCGCCGGGACCATGGGTATTCTTCAAGCATCGGAAGCGATCAAAGAAATTCTCGGCATCGGAGAAACCATGGCCGATCGCCTGATGATCTACGATGCCCTCGAAATGAAATTCAGGAAGGTCCGCCGTCCCAAGGACCCAGCCTGCCCGCTCTGCGGCGAAAATCCGAAGATCAAAGATCTGAGCATGGATTATGTGGTCAGCTGCACCATTTAGCCGATGGCAGGAAGCTGAAAACGCCCGCCAGCTATGTTCTCGCATCGTTCAGACCCTCAACGTACCCCAAGGGTACGCCTCGGCCCTTCACTCGCTGCGGCCTTGCTGAACGGTCGTTTTGAGCATCCTGCTTAACCATGGAGTCAGAAATCGTGGCTGATCTCGTCATTCCTCAAGCAATCCTCGACGACATGGTGGCCCATGCCAGGGAACTCGACCCCTACGAATGCTGTGGTCTGCTGGCAGGAACCAATGGAGCCGTCACCCATAGCTATCGGATCAAAAACATCGTGGCGAGCGAGGGAGCTGAAAAATTGTCTTCCTTCGACCCGGCAAAGGCCGCGCACCTGGAACGGCTCTCCCCGGCCGAACGAGCCGAAATTGCCTTTGTGATGGATATGCAGGATTTTTCTACGGCAAAGAAGGATATTCGAAACAAAGGGCTCGACCTGCAAGTGGTCTACCACTCTCATCCTCACGACCCGGCGCGCCCCTCCATCACCGATATCAAGATTGCCACCGACTACGAAGAAATCTGGCCGAAGATCAACCTGCCAATCCCCGCCTATCTGATTCTCTCCCTCATGGATAAGTCGAAGCCGGATATACGCGGCTACTGGATCAAGGATGGGACCGTCTCAACGGCGCACATCACGACCGCGTCCTAACTGCAGTCTATCTGGTTTATTTGATCCATCGAGTCTATCTGGATGAAACAGACTAGCGAGACAGGACAAACCAGAAAAACCCTACAGACCCTTGAGAATTTCCAGTTTGTATCCCATCCGCCCCAATGCGATAATACGCGCCTCATTGTCCTCATAACGAAGGAGTGTTCGTCATGCCCTATCTGCGTACGACTCTTCTCTCCGGCTTTCTTAGTCTCGTCCTCCTCAATCTAATCGCGACTCCAGGCTTTGCCGAGGACAAGAGCTTCTACAGCCCCATCATCAGCGTCAACTTGGAAGAGCACAAGATCTTGATCTCCACACTCGGGGCCGTCTTCTGGATCGATGTTCCCGATGCCGCCAAGCCACACCTCGAGAAACTGCCGATCTCCGGCCTCGCAGATTTCATTCTGGACATGAGAGAGAATGGGCAACCGCCCTTGCTGAAATCCTGGAAAGTAAAATCGGGAGAATCAAGCTGCAAATACTTCGATGGGACGACGTGCAAGTAGCTTCGCCACTTGTCTCTCATGACAACCAGGCAGGCACGTCGCGAACAACCTGAAACAGGCTATTATCAATTTCACCGACTCCGACCTATCTATAGATAGACCACGCTGCCTAGAACAGGCATGGGCCGCTAAAAAGAGCGTTCGAAATGCCAGGACAGAGGCGCCTTCAGAGCCGATGACTAAATCCTGGAGCACCCTGCTACGCGCGGCCTCCGTCGAAACCAGAATCCCGCCACTTTTCCAACAACGCAATACGGCGGGCCAGTTGCGCGACGGTCGCTTGCTCGACTCGTCCGCCGGTTCGCTTGATAAGTTCTGCATTCAGTTTTCGATGATCGACGCCGGTCTTTCGAGACACCGAGCCGACGAGGGAGCGATGCTGGTCCCGCAGTTCGTTCTTTCTGTCATGCAGCGCCACCGGCGGTTCGACGAACCCCTTGCCATCAAGAGTAGGCTCTCCTTCATCCTCTCCGATCAGCGTATCCATTCGAGCGACCCCATGGAGAGGGATGTACTCTTTCAACGACGTGGCCGCCGTCCCGAAGAGTGTTCGCTGCACGGACGGCATGATCTCTTCCAGAACATGGTCGCGTTCAGCTTTGATCCGTTTAGCATAGTGGACCAGCGTGGCATCCTTCGGTAGATAGAGCCAGGCTCGCTGCGGCTTCGGAAGCCCCTCCTGCATCCGGACGAATCGACCGACGACCTGGCGGAAATACATTTCGGTCAGCACGTTCGTGGCGTAGACGCCGACGCGGAGTCTCGGGATATCGACGCCTTCGCTTACCATGTTCACAGCGACAAGCCATTGTTGAGTCTTATGCTGCGAGAAGGCCTCGATCGTCTTCGAGGCCGATGGATCGTCCGATATGGCCACATGTGCACGGCTGCCTGTAATGCGACCCACCAGTTCCGCGACCTGCCTGGCATGATCCTGATTCATCGTGACAATGAGGCCACCGGCATCGGGCTGTTCTTGTTTGCGAAGCCGGCGTAACTCGGCATGGGCATCCGTAATCACCGGGCCTAGCCAACTATCTTGCAAGAGCGCCGTCTTGAGCCGCTCCCGCTGCAACTCGAACGTAAGTCCATCTTCAAAGGTTGCTCGATGTTCGCGCCCCTCTGAAAGCCACGTCAGTTCCCCCTCGTAGCTCGGAAAGAGAATCGGGCGGCAGACGCTTTCGCGAATCGCCTCGGCATATCCATAGGTGAAGTCGGCCTGACTCTCACCCTGCTCGTACCGCACATAGGGGATCGGGTTGTTATCGGAACGAAACGGGGTGCCGGATAAGGCCAGGCGAAACACCGCGTCGTCGAACGATTCCCGCAGAGCGTTGCCCCAATCTTTCCCCTCGCCTGCATGGTGCAACTCATCGAAGATGAGCAGCGTGGGCCGATTCCGGCAGGCACGCTGAAACACGCCTGGCGCCAGACAGACTTGCTGATAGGTCACGACGGCGCCATGGTAATCACGCGCTTCGATGCCTTGCTCGTTCGTCAACGCCGGATCCAGTTGAATCCCCACCAAGCCTGCGGCGGTCGCCCATTGCGTACGCAAGTGATTCGTCGGACAGATCACCAAGACACGGGTCGCCACCCTATCCGCCAGGTACTGATGGGCAATGCGCAGGGCAAATCTGGTTTTACCCGCTGCGGGCGTGGCCGTCGCAAGAAAATCAGGGCGCGTATGAGTCAGGACGCCGGAGACGGCGCGAGCTTGCCACTCGCGCAGTTTGGCCGTCCAAGGAGACAGGGTCACGACAGCCTCTTTCTACTGGTTACTGTGGTCTGGGCATGGGGACAACAACGAGGAAGCTCAGGTTCATGCTCCACCTCAATGCTCGTCATAGACTGATGTTGTCTCATAATCAGGAGGGCCTGGTCGACCCCTCCGAATGCCTCGCCCAACCGGTTCGTCTGTTTCATCACATCCTATTGTAATCAGTGACAATCTGTGCCTTCTGCTCTCATCAAAAAGTGACCGCTTTCTTGCCTTACGCCACCCTTGCTTTAGGATGGAGCAGT
>JBDSKU010000451.1:0-9089 GCA_039916745.1 Nitrospiraceae bacterium | reverse complement strand
CTCTCGACGATGAGCCTTGATGAAAGCATACTTCACTCGGATACCCTGCGATCTGCGTCGAGTGCTCATAGATCCTCCCATGCTCTAATGACCACCACAAGGTGTCCGGTAAAGCCTGGGAAGTCCAGACTCACACCAAATCATCTAGAGATGGCTCAGGGCATAGAATCTTTATCCCCTTAGGTTCTGCCAGGTTTCTTGCCTGCGTAGTGGGGATATTGATGATGACGTCAGCGCCTTCTGTTCTCGCCGACGAGCCGGTATTTGGATACGTCGGTCCCACGAATTTGGTGGGCCTTGGGAATCGATAGACAAGTGATTCTGTTACAGCCGTTCGCCGCAAGGCCCACTACTACTATGGGTTGGCGGATCTGGAGCTTGAACAAGCGGTTAGTCGTGCGGCACAGCAGTCCTAGATTCAACCGGTTTTGCTCCTTGCGGTGATGACGGCTGAGTCTTCATTTAATCCGCAGTGGTTTTAAAGGCGGGAGCGGTAGGATTGATGCAATTGATTCCGGAAACCGCTATCTGTTATGGCGTGCGTAACCTGTACGATACGAAGGACAACATCACCGGTGGGGCCAAACATTTGCGTTACCCTCTGGATCGGCTTCATGAGAATCTCCGGTTAGCCGTGGTTGTCAATAACGCGGGCGAACGCAAGGTGGATCGATACGGACAGATCTCGCGCCATAAGGAAATACAGGATTATGTGAAAAAGGTGCTCGGCTACTATCGTGGCGATAAGAAAGACGGTTGAGTTATGCCGGTTGTGATGACCGATCTGTCCCTGCATGCAAGCCAACGGTACTAAGTGATCGTCGTGAGTTCATGGCTCAGGATGAAGTCTTGATTCAGCGGAAGGGCCACCCTAGGGGGAAGTTCATGCGTCTGGAGAGATTCACGAGCAAATCGAAAGGTACAATCAGAAGGTTAACGGGGAGAGGCGTTAGACAGGTTTTTCAGCAACGTAATCCAAGTACTGCCACAGTTCTTTGGCATCCTCTTCGGCGAAGACCAGCGGGGTATTGTTCGCGGATCCGGCGAAGTAGACCTTGAGCGACATCTCATCTTGCCAAATCTGTGCTTCGCAGTAGCTTATGCTATCGAGATTGAGGGCTTTTTTGCCGATGCGGACGAAGTGCATGGAACTCCTCACGTCTTGTGCATGCAGGACGCAATGTAGCATCAGAAGAGGATTCGTCCAATGCATACCGCAATTCCATATAAGCGCTGAGATGTCAAATAGCGAGCGGCGGCCTGTTAGGGATTGCGGTCATATGGGCGGTGAAGTGAGGGGAAAAGAAGTGGTTGGTTGCGGGGGAAGGATTTGAACCTTCGACCTTTGGGTTATGAGCCCAACGAGCTACCGGGCTGCTCCACCCCGCGAAAGGATGCTAACAAAGCGTTGAACGGCAAGTCAAGACAATGTCCGCGTATCCAAGTTGCTTTCGCTCACCTGCAATGCTAAAGCGATAGCATGCGTCTTGTATTCATGGGCACACCAGACTTTGCGGTTGCCTCTCTTGAGGCTTTGTTGCAGTCAGACGATTCCGTTGTCGGCGTGGTGACTCAGCCGGATCGTCCGAAAGGGCGGGGGCAAATTCTCACGCCGTCACCGGTGAAACTTCTGGCTCAGCGAGCGCAAATTCCTCTGCTGCAACCACTCAAGATGAAGGATCCTGAATTTCTCCAGACTCTGGCTGGCTGGAAGCCTGACCTTATCGCAGTTACGGCGTTTGGGCGGATTTTACCTCCGGCGATCCTCTCGCTTCCTCCGCGTGGCTGTATCAATGTGCATGGTTCTCTTCTTCCCAAATATCGCGGTGCCGGTCCGATTCAGTGGGCCATCATCAACGGCGAGACGGAAACAGGCATTACGACCATGCTGATGGACGAGGGGATGGATACCGGTGCGATGTTGCTTCAAGAAGCCATCCCTATTACCCCCGAGGATACGGCAGGCACCCTCTCGCCACGTTTGGCTGAACTCGGAGGTAGACTACTGGTCGAAACGATTGCCCGACTCAAGGCTGGCATCCTCTTACCGCGGCCACAAGATTCCTCACAGGCGACCTTGGCACCCTTGCTGAACAAAGAAGATGGCGTGATCGATTGGGGCTTGCACGCCACTGTGTTGGCCAACCGAGTTCGCGGCCTCGCTCCTTGGCCTGGGGCCTACACCTCCGTGTCTGGAGGTGACCGATGGACGATCTGTCGAGCCCTGGCGCTTCCAGGTTCGGCTTCGAAGTCTCCGGGGACAGTTGTTGCCGTGACCAATGAGGCGATTCATGTCGCAACCGGAGCAGGAGTCCTTGCCGTGATGGAGTTGCAGCCGGCCAATAGCCGTCGCATGGCTGTCTCTCAATACTTAGCAGGCCACTCTATTGCAGTTGGATTGCAGTTAGGGGGAGCAGTTCTCCTCTAGTTCTGGCGTTCTGTCCGCTCATTCAATAATCTGAGCATCCTTGTCCGAGTCCACTATGGCTTCTGGTCCTCGTTCCCTCTTTACTGCTCAGACTGCACTCTCAGCCCGTGCGATTGCCCTCTCGCTATTGGTGGAGTCCGACAAGAGCGAGGAGGGGGTTGATGTCTTGTTGGAGCGTGCCCTCGCGCGATGCTCCTTCGATAGCAGAGATCGGGCCCTCACGGTGGAGCTCACCTATGGTGTCTTGCGGCGGCTTGCGACTATCGATTGGCGGCTTGAACCGGTTCTGGACAAGCCGTTGCTTCGCCTTCCCGTCGCTGTGCAGATGGTGCTCCGTCTCGGGGCTTATCAACTGCTGTTTCTCGATCGTATTCCGCAGTCTGCTGCCGTCAACGAATCGGTCAACCTCACCAGATCTTTTGCCGGCACAGTGGGCAGGGACTGGAGCGGTCTCGTCAATGCGGTGTTGCGCTCGCTCTTGCGCCACCCGCTTGAGCCATGGCCCAGCATGGATCATGACCCAGCACAGGCCCTCGCCGTACGGTACTCCATCCCTGAATGGCTCAGCCGGCGATGGGTGGAGCGTCTAGGCCTAGCCACTGCGGAGGCGGCTTGCGAGGGGGTCAGTGTCGCACCTCCGACGACGCTTCGGGTGAACCAGCTAGTTACGACCAGGGCTGCGCTCCTCGAACAGTTTGCGCAGGTTGGTATTGCAGCCAAGCAGACCGGCGTAAGCCCGTTTGGCATCGTGCTGGAAGGCGGAGGCCTCGTGTCTTCGTTCCCGGGGTTTCAAGAGGGTGCCTTTTATGTCGAAGATGAAGCCGCGCAATTGATTCCTCTTCTTCTTGATCCTCAGCCTGGTGATGTCATACTTGATGCCTGTGCGGCGCCTGGCGGAAAGTCGACCCATGTAGCTGACTTGATGCAGAACAAGGGGACTATCTACGCGGTCGATCGAAAAGGGGCCCGTCTGGATCTGTTGCGAAGCAACTGCAGCCGACTTGGGGTCCGAATTGTCGTGCCGATCCTCGGTGATATTCGACAACCACGTGAATGGATTTCCATGATCGAAACAGGAGGGTCTTCCGGTGAGCGGAAGGCCAGAGCGGGGGAACCGTCGGTTGATCGTATATTAGTGGATGCGCCCTGCAGCGGGCTCGGCGTGTTGCGGCGACATCCGGAAGCGAAGTGGCGAAAAGATGAGCAGACACTCCCTCGACATCAGGCGCTTCAGTGCCAGATTCTTGAGGCCGTTGCTCCATGCTTGCGGCCTGGCGGGGTGCTGGTCTATAGTACGTGCTCGACGGAACCGGAAGAAAATGAAGACGTCATTGAGCGATTCTGTCGTGCACATATAGAGTTTCAGCGTGAGTCCGTTGTTCGCTGGCTCCCGCATGAGGCACAGGGTTTTGTCACCGAACAAGGCGCATTCTCGACAGTGGGAAACCAGTTCCAGATGGACGGATTCTACGCTGCACGATTGAGGAAGGTTGTGTGATGGCTCGCCCCGTTTTGATAGCACCTTCGATCTTGGCGGCCGACTTTGCCCGGTTGGCCGACGAAGTGGCAGCGGTGGAACGTGCAGGGGCTGACTTCCTGCACATCGATGTCATGGACGGGCATTTCGTCCCGAATTTGACCGTCGGTCCGCCGATCGTGGCAGCGCTCAGAAAAGTCACCAAACTGCCGCTCGACGTTCATCTCATGATGACGAACGCCGATGCCTTCATCACGGAGTTCGCCGAGGCTGGTGCAGACTATCTGACGGTTCACGTAGAAGCCTGCCCTCATCTCCATCGCACGGTGCAATCGATCAAGGAACGAGGCGTCAAGGCAGGGGTGACGCTGAATCCGGCCACCTCACTCAGTACGATTGAGGAAATTCTCTCAGAGGTTGATTTGGTCCTGATCATGTCGGTCAATCCTGGTTTTGGCGGCCAAACGTTTATCCCTTCCTCTCTCCAGAAGATTGTCTCGGCGCGGGCCATGATCGATCGGGCGGGAAGCCGTGCGTTGCTCGAAGTGGACGGTGGTGTCAAGATCGACAATGCGAACCAGGTGCTTGCTGCGGGAGCAGATGTCTTGGTCTCCGGGTCTGCCATTTTTTCTAGTCGTGATTATGCCGCGACGATCGCTGCGCTGCGCGCAGCCGGCCAGCTTCCTTCCACGACGCCACAGCGCGTCTCTGCTCAACGATAGGCCTCGCGGGTGAATATTTCTTCCCTCATCGATAGTCTCCATCCCCTCGAAGTCAAAGTCCTTTCGACCTTTGCCTCGAATCCCTCTGCGGTGCTCCAAACGGAACAGTTGGCGCAGTCATCCGGGTTGGAGCCCTCGCAGCTGAGTATGGCGGTCGAATGGTTGCTCGCCAAGTCGTTGCTGGCAGTCGATACCGAGATCGTGACGCCGATGGTCTCGCTCACCAAAGTCGGCGAGCTGTACGCTGAAAAGCATTCGCCGATTGAACGGGTGCTTGCTGCTGCCCGCGAGGCGGCTACAACGGGCAAGCGTTTGACCATTCAGGACATCCAATCGCGGGAGGGGCTGGAACCGGCTGAAGTGAGCGGTGCGATTGGCCGGCTCAAGAAAGAAGGCGCGCTCCTGATCATTCAAGGCGGCTGTATCGAATCGACCGGCCGGCCGAGCCCAACCGCAGAAACCATACGGGGATTACTGCAACAGGTTCATGAGACGCCTCGGGAGATGCAGTCATTTTCGGACGCACAACGGCAAGTCATTCAAGACCATGCCGTCAAACGTGGAAATGCGAAAGAGCCATTCCGCATCGATGATCGGGTGGCCAGATCGCTGAAGCTTTCTGCCGCCGGTATCGAGGCCGCGCAGCAGCTCTCCACGCAAGGGGTCTTGGAAGAGGTCTCCCAGCTGACCCCCGAGCTGTTGAAAGACGGGAGCTGGCGAACGAAGCGCTTCCGTAAATACACGATTAGTCTTCGCGCGCCACGGATTGCGCCGGGCAAGAAACATCCCTATCGCGAGTTTCTCGATACCGTGAAGACGAAGCTTGTGAGTATGGGATTCCAGGAAATGCGGGGTCCGTTGGTGGAGACAGAGTTTTGGAATATGGACGCCCTCTTCATGCCGCAGTTCCATCCGGCACGAGACATCCATGACGTCTATTTTGTCAAGGAACCGAAACAGGCCACGTCGATTGCAGAACCATTTTTGTCTCGAGTCGCGCACGCGCATCAGGATGGCGGTGAAACCGGTTCAACTGGCTGGAACTATCCCTTCGATATGGCGCGTGCGCGTCGGCTGGTCTTGCGGAGCCAGGGGACGGCCGTTTCGGCTCATACGCTGGCAGCACAACCGGCGGTGCCGGGAAAGTATTTTTCCATCGCCCGATGTTTTCGCTATGACCAAGTCGATGCGACGCACGCGACCGATTTTTTCCAGGTGGAAGGGATCGTACTTGGCGAAGACATCAACTTCCGCACGTTGCTCGGTCTGCTGAATCTCTTTGCTCGTGAAGTGGCCCAGGCTAAGGAAATCAAGTTTCTTCCGGCCTATTTCCCTTTCACCGAACCATCGGTCGAGATGCATGTGCGCCATCCGAAGCTTGGGTGGATGGAGCTTGGCGGAGCCGGACTGTTCCGGTCGGAAGTCACTCTTCCGCTGGGCGTGACCGTTCCGGTGATCGCCTGGGGGCTTGGGCTCGATCGCATGGCGATGGTGGCGCTTGGGATTCACGATATTCGTGAGTTGTTTACCGACAATCTTGATCTCATTCGCTCCACCAAGGGGGCCTTCTAGGTTTCACATGCCCACGATTACGATTTTCAAACAGGATCTTGAGGGATTGCTTGCAGGGCCGGGAGAGGCTGGCCAACCGATTACCCTGGAACAAATCGAAGATGCGTTGATGCTCGTGAAGGGTGAGTTGAAGGGGCAGAATCCTGATACCGGCGAACTGCGCATTGAGTTGCAAGATAGCAACCGTCCCGATCTCTGGTGCTGCGAAGGGATTGCGCGGCAGATCCGGGTGAAGCGACTGGGTTCCCTCTCGAAGTATGATTTTCTTGCGGCCAAGCCGCAATCACCGAAGCGACTGAACGTGACTCCTGGCTTGGAGAAGGTTCGGCCATTTGTGGCGGCTTGCATGGCGACCGGCTACCGTGTAACGAAAAATGGCCTTGCGCAGTTGATCCAGACACAAGAAAAACTGGCTGAGATGTTCGGCCGCAAACGCCGGACCGTGTCGATCGGGCTCTATCGGCTTGCGGCGATCGAGTTTCCTGTCACCTACGATTTGGTGAAGCCTGACGAAGCCGCCTTCACGCCGCTGGGTATGGATACGGTCATGACGTTGGGAGAAATGTTGCTCGTCCATCCCAAGGGTTTGGAGTTCGGCGGGATTCTTTCGGGACAAGATCGATTGCCATTCTTGCGCGATGCGAAGGGCCGAGCCCTCTCCTTTCCGCCGATCATCAATAGCCGTGAAGTGGGAGAAGTGCGGGTGGGAGACGACGCCTTATTCGTCGAAGTGACCGGCACCGACCTTTCGATGGTTGTCCTGACTCTCAATATTTTTGCAGCGAATCTCGCAGATCGTGGCGCAGTGATTGAGCCGATCGAAGTGCGGTATCCCTATAAGACCGATCTCGGCGAGGCCGTCATGACCCCTCAAGATCTGGGAAGATCGCGGACGCTTCCTGTACAGACGATTGAGCAGGCCCTTGGGCAGGCCTTAGGTGTTGATGAAGTGGCCAGGGCCTTAGTGGCTTATGGCTATGAAGTGACGACGGAGTCTGAACGGGTGACGGTGACGCTTCCACTGTATCGGCAGGATCTGATGCATGCGATGGATGTTGTCGAAGATGTGGCGATCAGCCGAGGATATGCGGACTTTTTGCCGGTCATGCCTTCGCAGTTCACGGTCGGGGGGCTTTCGCGCATTGAAGAATTCTCAGACAGGGTGCGAGCGCTCATGGTCGGTATGGGATTTCAGGAAATTATTTCCAATATTCTCGGTTCCCCACAGGACCTGCGTGATGCGATGCGGCTGGAAGGGACTGAGTGGGGGAAATTGGTCGAGGTGGACAATGTGATGTCCTTGAACTTCTCTGCGCTTCGGCAATGGATGCTTCCGTCGTTGCTTCGGGTAGAAGCGGCATCGAACCGGGCCTTTTACCCCCACCGGATATTCGAAGCCGGCGAAGTGGCCAGGCCTGATCCTGCGCAGGCTCTCGGATCACGTACGGTCATGGTGCTCGGCGGGATGATCGCCCATGCCGATGCGCATTTCTCTGAAATCCATTCCTGCCTGGACACATTGTTTTACTATATGGGACAAGCGTACAGTCTAGAACCGATTCAGCATCCATCATTTCTTGCCGGTCGTGCAGGCAGTATCGTATCCGAGGGGAAACGGGTTGGCGTGATTGGGGAGTTGCATCCTGAAGTACTCGAACGATGGCAGATCAGTGTCCCGGCCGTCGCGTTTGAAATCGATCTGACACAACTAGCCGAACGGCCCTGAGGCATACGCCGGTTGGCGCATTCCTCAAGGCTCGCATCCTGTCCCGATCAATGGTTCGAGAGGTACTCTTGCGAGGCGACTGCGCTTAGGCAGCAGCCGGAGCAAGGTGTTGCTTGGCAAGACCGACCAACTGCTCGAATCCTGTGGCATCCTTGATCGCCATATCCGAGAGGACCTTGCGGTCCAAGAGGATATTCGCCTTCTTCAGAGCATTGATAAACCGGCCATAGGTGAGTCCATGTGCCCGAACTGCCGCATTGATGCGCGCAATCCACAATACACGAAAATCCCGTTTCCGATTTTTCCGTCCGGTATAGGCGTAAGCCTGGCCCTTATCAACTGACTCTGTCGCGGTGCGGAACAGACGGCTCTTCCCTCCGTACTGTCCTTTCGCCAGTTTCAGCCGTTTCTTCCGACGATGTCTTGTTTTGGGGCCACCTTTTGCGCGAGGCATGGGTCAATACTCCTTTTGGTTAACGCGAGTCGTGTCTTCTCATTTAGCTGTAGGGCAATAAGCGATCCAGCGCCTGAGTTTTGGTCTTATCCACGAGAACCGTGCCGCTCAACCGGCGCTTCCGATCCTGCGTCTTGCTGGTGAGGATATGGCGTTTTCCCGCTTTCCGCCTGACCAATTTTCCAGAGCCGGTGCGGGTAAACCGCTTTTTGGCTCCACTATGGGATTTCATCTTCCTTTTCTTCATGTCGGTGCTTCCTTTTGTTAATAGCGTTCGGGCCGACCGTCTTATTTGGGCGCCACGATCATGATCAAGCTCCGCCCTTCCATGCGGGGGGCGTACTCGATCGTGCCCTTCTCTCCCACTTCGGCGATCACCATATTCATGAGCGTTCGGCCCATCTCCTGGTTCGCCATTTCACGCCCGCGGTATGTCAAGACGACTTTCGTCTTGTTGCCGTCGGCCAGAAACCCCTTGATCTGTCGAACTTTGATCTCCAAGTCGTGTTTATCCGTTCGAGGGCGCAGCTTGATTTCCTTGACCTGCGTCGACTTTTGGTGGCGCCGGTTCTGGTGATCTTTCTTGCTCAGCTCAAACTTATATTTCCCGTAGTCCATAATGCGGCATACGGGAGGCACGGACGTCGGGGCGATCTCGACCAGGTCATACCCCTGATCTTGTGCCTGTTTGAAGGCATCCGCCGTCAGGA
>JBDSKU010000450.1:0-6194 GCA_039916745.1 Nitrospiraceae bacterium | reverse complement strand
GGATGCTCAAAATGGCCGCCCAGCAAGGCCGCAGCGAGTGAAGGGCCGAGGCGTACCCGTGGGGTACGTTGAGGATCTGAACGATGCGAGAACGCCGCTGGCGGACTTTTTCAGCATCCTGTAAAAGAGGCCGCACTATAGCAGGGCGCTGAACTAGGGTAAAATAGCCCACCATGAGCCTTTTGGAAGCACGTTCACGCATTACCTCCGCGCGAGCCATCACGATCCTGACCGGTGCAGGCATTTCTGCCGACAGCGGCGTGCCTACCTTTCGCGGAGCGGAGGGTTTGAGGCGCAGCTACCGCGCAGAAGATCTTGCGACCCCGGAAGCGTTTGAGCGAGACCCGCGGCTGGTCTGGGAATGGTACAACTGGCGACGTGAATTGATTGCCACGAAACAACCGAATCCTGCCCACCTTGCCCTTGCAGAACTTGAACGCCGCAAGCCCGATACATTCTGGCTCATCACGCAAAATGTGGATGGGCTCCATCAAGCCGCCGGATCACAACGCCTCTCAGAAATTCATGGCAATATTTGGAAGGTTCGTTGCACGGGCTGTGCGGTGATCACAGACAATCACGAGGTCCCTCTTCCTCTCCTGCCGATGTGCCGGCAATGCGGCGAACTGCTCCGGCCTCATATCGTCTGGTTTGGGGAGTCGCTTCGGGAGGAAGACTTGCGGCGCTGCGATGAGGCTCTACGAGGCTGCGACCTCTTACTGGTGATCGGCACGTCCGGAGTCGTCTATCCCGCCGCAAGCTTTGCATCAGTCGCAAAGGAAACTGGCGCGCTGGTCATCGAAATCAATCTTGAAACTACCCCACAATCGGACCTGGTCGATCTCTCGTTACAAGGCCGAGCAAAAGATCTGGTCCCGCTACTTCTTTAACCCCATCACCAGGGGAAGAAGTTCTTCCAACGTTCGAATGACGTGCCCATCAGACCTCTGAGCGCGGCCAGTGCGATCCAGCAACACGCCGGTCAGCCCGGCCTTCGTCGCACCCTCCAGATCGTCCCGAATACTGTCACCGACATGTATCGCTTCGTCCGGATCGATGGCATGTTTCTCCAGGGCAATTTCGAAAATCTTTGCCGCCGGCTTCGCGGCTCTGGAAAGGCTGGCAATCGTCACCGTATCGAAAAGCCGGTCGATGCCCAGTCCCCGTATCACTGGAAAGAGCCGGGAGTCGAAATTGGACACGATCCCCAACTCGAAACCCTCTTCACGCAACCTCGTCAACACAGCATGGGTTTCAGGGAACAACGTCCAGGAGCGAGGATCTTCAAACAGCTGAAAGACCTCTTCGAAGAACTCGTCGAATCGCTCGAACATCCCCACGCGATAAAACACGTTGTGGACGATGTCGAACCACCAGAGCCGCTCGCACTGCTTCAACTTGAGGGGATCCGTCACAGCAAAAATTGGCGGCGCTGCATCATGGAAGGCACGCTGAAAGGCTTGTCCGATCGATACCAGGGAGTCGGGTTTCTGCCGAAACCCATACTGAAGCGCATGCTGTAAGTAGATATCAGCGACCGAGCCGTTAATATGAAAGAGTGTCTCGGCTGCATCGAAAAAAATGACGTGGATTGGAGTCTTCATGGGTGATACAGGTCCTCTTCCTATCGAATTGGAATCAGTCCAAACATTCGAAGTCTCAACACGTACCGATCATGCGATTTCTTGACAAAGAATACCCCCACTGCTAGCTTCGAGATAGTTCAATAACATTGGAGGGTTAGGTGGCTTCTACCATCTTTATCGTAGACAGTAGCCCCGCTGTCCGTCGATTAGTCGAGCAGATTTCCACGCCGGAAGGCTGTGATGTCGTGGGATTCCAGGATGCCCCCACCGCCTTAGAAGCGGCACGCCGAATGAGCCCCCATCTCATCATTGCCGACTATCATTTAGAGAACATGACATTTTCGGGATTCTGCAAGGAAATCTACAAGCTGGATAACTTGGCAGAAACTTCTATTGTCTCCCTGATCAGCCAATCAGACCGTGTCGATGAAACCCATCTACGTTCACTGGGCGTGAAGCTGTTCCTCAAGAAACCCTTTCAGTCAGAAGACCTCATCGAGGTGCTCAAGGATCTGGAAACACAACAGGCATCCAGGACGAATGGAACAAAGAAAAAATCTCGTTCCTGGCCGCCGGTCTCAAGCGCGACGGACTCGGACGATGAGGACGAATTCAACGGTGACAGCGCGACCGAAGAAGAAGAGGAACAGGCGATCGCACCCCACCCTCAACCGAAAGAACCCCCTGTGACCACGACCACTGCCGCGCAGGCTTCGACACCCGAACCTGAAGAGGCGATGAAGGGCCTCTTCGGTCAACTTCTTCAGTCCATGTCAGAACGAACGGAAAAAAACATTGCCGACCTGCTTCCCCAGATGGTGGGGAAAGATCTGGCTACCCTTGTGGCCAGGGCCGTGGAAACAGAGGTGCAGCGCAACATGGGTGCGGCGCTCACGGAAGAGCGGCTGACAGAGATGCTTGAACCGATGCTCATCACGGCGCTCCCGAAGGTTCTCTCACGAGAAACAGTCCTGCTCGAACCCATCATTCGACAAGGCATTTTCGATATCGCGAGCCCCCTGATCAAGGAACGCATCGATCAACTCGTCCGGGAACAAACCAATACCGTGCGTACCCTACTGCCCGATATGGTTCGGGAACAACTCGGATCGGTCGAGGAGCATGTGAAGAAGGAAATCCAACAGGCTGCCGCCAAGCAGACTGCCGGAATAGTCGAAGCACTCGTTCTGGCAACGGCTCAAGAACAGGTAGAAGAGGCTGTTCAGCGTCTAGTCCCCGACCTGGCTGAAGAGCAGATCAAAGCAGAGATCGCACGCCTCACACAAGCCGCATAGGACCTTTGCCTTCGGTCCAACTTATCCCTTCTTTGTCTTCTTGCCTCGTTTGGCTGTCGCCAGAGCCTTCACGCGCGCCATGCTCTTCAGATGCTTCTTTCTCGTCTTGCGGTCTTTTTCACGGCCGGTGGCCATAGTCTCTCCAAATCGTCAAAAGTGGAAGCGGAACGAACCCCTCGCCCTCGCCTTGTGCGAGTCTGTATAACACACGGCTCGGCACCCCTCAAGCTATCAGTGCACCCATCATTCCTTGAGAGGGCACCATTCGCATGTTAAGATGCGCCTCATTTTACGCAGAATGCTGAAAAAGTCCGCCAGTCCCGCCCCTCTCGTGCGGCGATTGTGCCAACTGAATGTATCCATAGCCTACTAGGACACCGTGACCGAATGAGCACCCCCCAACTCGATAAAATCTACGATCCCAAGGCGGTCGAAGCACGTTGGTATGAGGTCTGGCAACAGCGCGGCTATTTCCATGCCTCGCCGACCCATCCTGGACAACCCTACTCCATCGTCATTCCACCACCTAATGTCACCGGCTCGCTCCACGTCGGCCATGCCCTGAATCACTCCATCCAGGACATCCTGGTACGCTGGCGACGGATGCAGGGCCGTAATGTGCTCTGGCTACCCGGCACCGACCATGCCGGGATTGCCACGCAAAATGTCGTGGAAAAACAACTCATGGCCGAAGGCGCTTCGCGGGAATCTCTTGGTCGAGAACGTTTCATCGAGCGCGTCTGGCAATGGAAAGCCACCTCCGGAGATACCATTATCCGTCAACAAAAACGGCTGGGCGAGTCCTGTGACTGGGACCGCCTTCGTTTTACGATGGACGAAGGACTCTCGAAAGCCGTACTCGAAGTGTTCGTCCGTTTACATCAGGAGGGACTGATCTATCGGGGAGAACGGCTGATCAACTGGTGCCCCCGCTGCCTAACCGCCCTCTCCGACATCGAAGTCGAGCACGAAGATATCAAAGGCAAACTGTACTCGATTGAATACCCACTGGAACAGGATCCGACGATTCGTCTCACCGTCGCCACGACCAGACCCGAAACCCTGTTCGGCGACACCGCCGTGGCCGTGCATCCTGAAGATCCCCGGTACAATCGTCTGATCGGGCAACGAGTCCGGCTCCCCCTCACCAATCGTACGATTCCCATCGTCGGCGATGCGATCCTCGTCGACCGCGAATTCGGCACTGGGGCGGTAAAAATTACGCCGGCACACGATTTCAACGACTTTGAAGCGGGCGAACGGCATACGTTGCCGAAACTTCCTATCTTCGACTATCAGGCCTTGCTCGATCGACAAGGACTGATCGCCGCAGAAGTCGAACCAAGCGTCATTGATGCCATCGCAACCCTTCCCGCCATCAAAGCCCGGGCCAAGACTGAGCAACTGCTGAAAGACCGTGAGCTCCTCACGAAAGTCGACGACCACAAGATGGCCATTGGAAAATGCTACCGCTGCAAGACGGTGGTCGAGCCGTACCTGTCACCGCAATGGTTCGTAAAGGTCAAACCGCTCGCCGAGCCGGCCATCCAGGCAGTGGTGGACGGCCGCATCCGCCTCCTCCCGGAAGGCTGGACGAACAACTATCTGGGATGGATGAGGGAGATCAAAGACTGGTGCATCTCACGCCAGATCTGGTGGGGGCACCAGATTCCCGCCTGGTATTGCCGCAGCTGCAATAAAGACTTGATCGTTGAGAGAGCCGCCTCCACAGCTACCACCTCGCTCGCCCCGCGACTCACGATTCTCCAAGGCGCCACACCGATTGTCGGAAAATCTGCGCCCTCGACCTGCCCGGCATGCGGAGGCCTTGATTTCATCCGCGACCCCGACGTCCTCGACACTTGGTTCTCATCTGCCCTCTGGCCCTTCTCGACCCTGGGATGGCCCGAACAAACGGTTGAGCTAAAAACTTACTATCCGACCTCGACGCTCGTGACCGGACTCGACATTCTCTTCTTCTGGGTCGCGCGCATGATCATGATGGGTCTGAAATTCATGGGCGATGTGCCCTTCCGAGATGTCTATATCCATGCTCTCGTGCGGGATGCCGAAGGGCAGAAGATGAGCAAATCGAAAGGCAATGTCATCGATCCGCTGCATGTGATGGAGCAATTCGGCACCGATGCCCTCCGCTTCACGCTGGCCGCGATGGCCTCACCAGGTCGAGACATCAAGCTCGCAGAAGAACGGATTGAAGGTTATCGCAACTTTGCCAACAAGATCTGGAATGCCGCTCGTTTCAGCCTCATGAATCTTGATGGGCCACGAACGGCTAACTCACCGATAGAACGGACCTTCCCCGACCGCTGGATTTTGAGTCGTCTCAATCAGACGATCCAGCTTGTGACATCCGAATTAGAGGCCTATCGGTTCGATCGTGCGGCCAATGCGCTGTACCAATTCATCTGGCACGAGTACTGCGACTGGTACCTCGAACTGATCAAACCGACATTGCAAAACCCGGCCAGCCCGGACGCGCCAGGGACCAGGCAAACGCTCGTCGACACGCTTGAAACCACGATGAGGCTCCTGCACCCGTTCATGCCCTTTCTGACGGAAGAGATTTGGCAGACGCTTCCACACCAGGGTGAGAGCATCGTCGTTCAGCAATACCCCACCGCTGAAGCGGCCTGGATTGCACCGGAAATGGATCGCCGGTTTATGTTGCTCGAACAGACCATCAGCCTGGTACGCTCGTCCCGCATGCTTTTGAACTATCCACAGGGACAACAGATTACGTTCTACGTCGCACACGACGAACCGACGCGTCAGGGACACCTGGATCAACTCCGGAGCTACCTCGCCCATCTCGGCCGCGGCACGGTCGATCTGACACCGACCACGACCTGGCCGACGAACAATCTGCTCCGGCTCATCATCGAAGGCTTATCCGTCGGCATCGTAGTGGCAGGCGATGTGGATCTCAACAAAGCGCTGGACCGTCTGCTCAAGCAACAATCAGAGCAGACGAAGGAGATGGATCGGCTGGAAGGGAAACTACGCAATCAGGAATTTACCGCCAAGGCACCGCCAGAAGTTATTACCGATCACCAGGACCGCCTGGCAAGTCTGCGCCGGGATCAAGCCATGCTCGCCAACAGCGAGCAGCAGTTGCGTTCCATGTTGGGAACCTAACCCATGGTCAGGCCTCCGGTTGCCGACATAGGGCGCGCCATTCGACTGGCACTTCAAGAAGACCTTCCCCTCAACGACGTCACGACAACGGCACTCTTTCCCTCTCCAACTCCAACACGCGCGCGCATCGTCGCCCTCGCTGTCACCACCGCTGGCA
>JBDSKU010000449.1:0-9501 GCA_039916745.1 Nitrospiraceae bacterium | reverse complement strand
GTCCCACTTGCTCCATGATCGTGTCAATCTCGCGGCTGATATCCCCCTCTGCGCAACAGGGGTAAAGAATGGTCTTGGCCAGCGCAAACGCCGTTCTCAGGGCATACGGGTTTGGCCCGTGCCAGTCCTAAACAATATAGACGGCATTCTCTATCCCTACGCTGTGCAACAACACGACTTCCCAGGCGGACCTCGTGATGACGACCTCCTCGGACTTCGTCAGATCCTGAGGCCACATCGGCGCAGGTAAGATCAACCGTCTCAATCGTCGCTTTGAAAATGAGGAGGTATGTTGCACCCAATGGTCTGCGACTGAGGGATCTGAATCGACCATATTTCTGTTCGTGCAGAATCCACATAAATTGCCCTCATGATCACCGATTGGAATAATCATCCCCGTGCAAGAGTCTCTCATCCGGCCCCCGGCGTTTTGGAAAATCGCTCCAGAGGCTTCAATGGCGTGAAGGCTATATCCTTGACCGAGCAAATGATCCCGCAACAACTCATCCGACTCCAGAGGGGCATAGCCAAGCCCGAAGCGCTCGACCGTACGCGCCCCAATCCCTTGTTCACTCAGCCATCTCTTTGCATTGGTTCCTTCCGTCCTGTGACAAAGCATCTCCTGATAGAACCGTCTGGTTTCGGCCAGGATTCTCCAATACTGCTGCAGTTCAGGCAGACGTCCCCGCAACTTACCGCTCTCCAGCATTGATCGAAGACCGGCGATTGCCGTGGCGCAGGAGCACTGCTCTGCGTTCATAAAGAAGTCAATCGCTGAGCCATGCGATTGACAATCACAGCAGTGATACGAATCTTCTTCCAGATGGAGGCTGTAGTTTGACGAACAGAAGGGGCAATGTGCGTAGAAGCTTAATGATTCTCCAGATGCGCTTGTCCTTTTTCCTGCCACGCTTTGTAGCCAGGTGTACCGCGCTGCCAGCTCGATGCAATTCAAGTCGTCCTGGAGATTCTCCCAGCATTCAATCGCCAGGAGACCCTCGAAATTGTCGTTGGCTATGCCGCCAGGCTGCAGACCAGGAGCAACGAACCTATCGTCACTGGCTGAGGCTCTGGATTGCGGAATCAGGGGGACGAGACTGCTGAGTCCTACGCCGACCGCCGACTGAATGAACGTACGTCTATTGAGCATGGCTTCCCTCCTTTTTGGATATGCACAAGGAGGCTAGCATCTGCCTGTGACAGACTACGTCACGCCTTCGTTTTGTGGGGCTCGTATTGCTTGCGAGCAGCGGTGAGGCGAGCACGAACCGACTGGATCAACTCCGGCGGGCTCAGCACTTTGGCATCGGCGCCCCAAGAAAGGACCCACGAAGTAATCTCGTCCAATCCACCAGCCTGGAAGGTGACGACCACGGACTTATCGTTGTGCTGCTTGAGTGATTGGGTAGGATGCCACTGACGCTCTTTGAGCAGGTAGGCCACATTCGAGCTGAACCAGACACGCACGGTCTTTGGGGGCTCATCGAGCAGACCAAACAGACGGCGCGACTGAGCCTCCCAGGAAAAGTCCGGCGGCAAGTCGAAGCGGTCGTCAGTCACATCGGCTCGGTGAATGCGCTCAACAGCAAACATGCGGAGCGCCTTTGCGCGATGCGAATATCCGACGACATACAGTCCATATTGATACAGCACCAGGACGTACGGATCGACAGGATGCAACGTCGGCTCGTCGTAATCCGGCTTTTGATGGTGCAAGATCACCGTGGTCTGAAGTAGTAACGCCTTCCTGAGATTGGTCACGACCTCTTTCTGTTTCGCATACGACCGTATCGGCCCCTGCAAGGGAGCGAACACCTGGCCAATGCGCTCTAAATGATTGACGGTCTTTGCGGGCAATCCCGCTTGAACCTTGCTGATCAGACCATCCAAATCCTCAACGAACGGCGTTCCTGTGAGATAAGCCAGATGGCTCTTGGCAAGATGTAGCGACATCAGTTCATATGGCGAGACGGTCACGGGTGGCAGCCCTTTATAGCCCAGCGGAAGTTGCCACATCCGTTCACCCACTTCGCCTGATTGGGTGAGCGGGTGGCCTTCTTCTTCGATTCGTTGGAGATCCCGATAGACTTGGCGGCGGGTGACGCTGAATTCCTCTGCGAGGTCGTTCACAGTGGTGGTCCGGCTTGCGAGCGTCCGCATCATGCGGGCGAGGCGATCGGCCTGGCTGTAAGACCCTTGCTTGCGGCCTCTCGATTTGCGCTGATTATCCATCGTCTCAGAGGCCCGGCCTCGACCCCGCTACGATGCTGAGTTCCAAGGGAGAGCCGGCTCGCCTGACATCGAGCTTCAAGGTCTGCCCTGCCTCCACCTGACAGAGTCGTTTCGCGTCCCGATCAGAAGATACCGTCGAGAGCACTGCACCGTTACAGGCGACGATTCTATCACCAACTTTGAGACCCGCCTTCTCTGCAGGCAGGCCGCCGCGAAGTTCCCGCACGAGATAGTAGCGAGCGCCGGCTGACTCTTGCAGATCCCAATTCACACCGATCCGTCCGGACCCCAGCAAGCCTGTTTGCGATCCAAACCGGGCGAGAATACGATGGGCAATGACGCGGGCCAAACCCTCGGGATCATCGGCCGTGGCATCGGAACTATGCCCCTCCCCATTAAACAAGACTAACCCGCTTTCCACGTCGATCATCCGAAAAGCCAGCGACACGCGGCTGACTTGCTCTCCCTCCGTTCGCTCCCATTGCTGTACTTCACCCACAATGATCGCATGGGCGCCGACAAGCTTCCCGACTTTCAACACCTCGGCATCGTCGGCATACTTGAGTTGGATGACCTGCTCCTTGAACACTTCGTCGAGCTTGGCTCGCTCGACGATATTGATATCCAGATCCAGGAGTAAGGTCGTCATGATCCCGGCGACACGCGAGCCTGATCCCGGGGTGGTTCCCGCATCGACGAACGGCATCACGGCCATCGTGCGATAGCGATCGATCGTGTCTCGATTGATCGGCCCGACGCCGGTGACGACCGGCTCAGGACGTCCGAGCATACCGCCAGAGCCCAGAGCGGCTGTGCCGGACGACGCGCAGGCTTTGCGCCGTTGGAGAATCGCCGAGGGCGCGCCCCAGGCACAGAGTTCGTCGTTCACCAGCACAATGTGGTAGGGATATTCGCGTTGATGTTCCGAGGCGATGTTCGTGAAGGGATAGAAAATGCAGCCGCCGATCCAGATCGAAACTGGACAGAGCGCCAGCTCATAGAACCACTGTTTGCGAGCCGTGAGGGAATATTCCCAGACCAGCAGACGGCCATCGTCGCGCAGCACGCGGTCCGGCCGACCGATCTGTTCGATCACCTCGGCCTTCGTCATCGGCACGGCCAGCCGGTCCAGCTTGGATTCCGACTTCACCACGGTATACAGCACGCCGCAGCCGGAGTAGGCGCCGGCAAGGAGCACCAGCACCATCCAACAGCCAAGCCGTATGAGCATATGGGGCGACTCCTGGAAGCTAACCGCACGAGGACGCAGAATATCACCCTGCAGAAGAAGGCTGCAATGGAACGGGAGACGGAGACGCACGGACAAGATCAAACTAGTATTCTTTTCGCAGGATGCTCAAACAGGCTGTCAGCAAGGCCGCAGCCGATGGAAGCACCGGAGGCGTACCTTCAGGGGTACGTTGAGGATGCTTTCGAGGCGAGAACGAAGCTGACGGCCTGTTTCAGCGTCCTGCTAGTTCCGCTAGTTCAGGGAGGGATCGAAGGGCATATCTGCATAAAGGCGATAGTCATCACCCAAGGCACTCACGATATCCGGCCAGATACGTGCAGGATCCTTGTCGAAGACGGCATTGGGATCTGCCGGAATGGTAAACCAGGAGCCGGTCTGCATTTCAGACTCCAATTGCCCTGGGCCCCAGCCGGAATACCCGAGGTAGGCGCGGAATGCATCGTGCCCTCCGCTGTTGGTCAAGATACGATCGACGAGGTCTGTATCCCCGCCGAGACAGATCCCATCGAACACATGATGGGAATTCTCAGGCAGTTCATCCAAGCGATAGAGCATCATGACCTGATTTGTTTGCACCGGCCCTCCGGAGAAGAGGACGTGCCGTTGGCCTTCGAGGATCGGCACTTGAGGTAACGCCTCCGAGACCGACATCGCCGTTGGACGATTGACGACGACACCCAGTGCGCCTTCAGCCCCATGCTCGCAGAGCAGCACGACAGTCTGCCGAAAGTTCGGATCACGCAAGGAGGGCGCGGCAATGAGGAAAATGCCTTTTCCCAGTGGAGCTTTCATAGACATGATCCTACCGTGCGGACATGTGAGGCGCAAGCGGCATAGAAAACTAAACCCTACAGATGGAACGCGCAGGATGCTCAAACAGGCCGTTCAGCAAGGCCGCAGGCGAGTCGAAACCGGAGGCGTAGCCCCTGGCTACGTTGAGGATTTCGATGAGCCGAGAACGAAGTTGGCGGCCTGTTTCAGCATCCTGCTAGCGGTAGAGGGACTCGCGGCGGTCGCGGAGTAAATCGTTATAGGGAGTAAGAGCCTTGTTTCTCGCCTCGGCAGGATCGATCTCGACAACATGGAGCTCTTGTTGGTCACGCGGCGCACGATGCAGAATGGCCCCGCGTGGGGAGACGATTTCGCTGTTCCCGATAAACGTCAGGGGATCTTTGCCGCCTCGCGCTTCGACCCCGATGCGATTACTCGTGACGGCAAACACTCGATTCTCCCGGCATCGAACCGGCATCGAATCCGGGCAATCCGGCAGCACGAGGTTCGAGGGATGGCAGATGATCTCGGCTCCCTTGAGTGCTAAGGTGCGAGACGCCTCAGGGTAGTACCAATCGAAGCAGATCATCACGCCGATTTTAGCCGAGCCGATATCCCAGACCTGGAACCCCGTGTCGCCTGGCGCAAAGAATAATGTTTCTTCAAAAAACAGATGGGTCTTGCGATAACAGCCGATAAATCCGGACGGGCCAACCACCACGGCAGAGTTATAACAGGCAGCCCCAGCGCGCTCTGGAAGACCGGCAACGATCACCATCCGTCGCCGCTTCGCAAGATCGATCAATCGTTGCGTGGTTGGTCCATCCGGCACCGGCTCCGATAGCGCGAGCACTTCTTGTTGCGACACGAACTGATACCCGGAGGCACACAACTCAGGCAACACGATCAGATCGGCGTCAGCCCGATCGAGTGCCTCCACAATCGTATCGAGATTGCGCGAGACCTCGCCGAACTCTGGAGTGAACTGAAAATACCCGACTCGCATGATCATCATGTCCCCAGAACAGAACGGGCAGGGTTGCCCCTGCCCGTTCGAAGAAAATCCCTGGCCGAAACGACTTACTTCACTTCGGACAAATGGGTCACTGCACCTTCGGCATGTTGGGTAGCCACATCCGCATGACCGGCCTTGCCATGGGCCACGGCTTCCTTGAGATGCTTGACGCCTTCATCCAGATGGGGATTCTTCACACCAGCCGCCTCGGCATGCTTGAGGGCACCCTCGGCATGCTCCACCAGGGCATCGGCATGCCCCTGCTTGCCATGCGCCACCGCTTCCTTGGCATGCGCCACCGCTTCATCCACATGTTTGTTATCGGCAAGAGCCAACCCACTGAACAGTGGGAAACCAACAAGCGCGGCAACCGCTGCAACGACCAATGCTCCTCGATGGGCTCTCATTTTCATAGGCTCCTCCTCAGTGGTTAAGATTCATTCGATGTGCGAAAGGGATCCGCAGTATCTTTGATCCTTCACCTTACACAGCCGGTTTTTGACTGTCAAGAAGCCCTGACTTGTGGATCGACGTTCAAGATATGCTGCAATCCCTTCGCGTCTTTTTCCACCGGGCAAGCAAAATCCCGACTCCATTCCCACCAGGACCCCGGATAGTTGCGCACATTGTGATAGCCCGCAAGCCTAAGGACAAAGTAAAGCCAGGCGGAACGGACGCCGCCAGTGCAATAACAGATGACGGCTTGATCCTGCGAAAGACCTTTGTCGGCTAAGCTCTCCGTGATCGCCAGTAAATCTTTCAGCGTAGCATTCGGCTGAAGAAATCCCGTCCAGGCCAGATGGATCGCCGAGGGAATATGCCCGGGCCGCGGGATCCCCGACACCTCTTTCCCGAGATATTCTTCGAGGCTGCGCGCATCGACGATCACGGTACCAGGATGTGGCTGCTTCACGAGCTGCTTCAATTCGTCTTTCGCGGCAATCACGGCAGCCACCAGCTTCACGGTAAACGTCCCCGGCTTGGGCGTCACGAACCCATGTTCGAACGGACGTTTCTCCTGCACCCACTTGACCCACCCGCCGTCGAGAATGCGTAGCCGCGTATGCCCGAAATATTCCAACATCCAAAACATGCGGCCTTCGTCACCCCAGTTGTCGAAGGGGTTCGAGTAGATCACCACATCGCTGTCCGAACTGATACCCAGCGCACGAATCTTTTGCTCCATGAATACACGATTGGGATTGAGTAACCCCTTCGGTACGGCCTGGGGATCGCTGTACTCATGCCAGGTGGAATGCACAGCGCCTGGAATATGGCCGCCGAATTCATAGGCTGCCCGCCCACGCACATCGATAATCACCAGGCCGGGTTGTCCCAGGCTCTGCTGGAGGGTTTCGGTATCGATCAACAACGGGTGTGTCATGTCATTCCTTTTGTGATGTGAGCTCTCAGCGATCAGCCCTCAGCTCCGGCCTTACAACTTAACCCCTCAGGCTGACGGCTGGTTGCTGAGAGCTCATTGCTCTCACTCAGCGACGCCGCCAACGCACCGGACAGCGGAAACTCCCGCTCGTACACGACGAACCGATAGGGATCGTTCCCCGTCAGCCCATATTTGGTCTGCAACATCTCATGCTGCTTATCGCTCAGGATGTGGTACTCCACGCGAGTCTTTACTTTCAAGCCCTCTGCCTGAGCCGGCAGTTGGTACACAAACTGGTATTCCCGGCTGGCCAAAGGCAAGAGACGGTTATCATACAACTCCACGATAGCCGGCTGCCAGAGAATCCAACGGCCCATCGTCGACGTTTGGTGATCGAGCACCTTCCCCTGCCGATCTTCCACGGAAAACTCCACCGTGAAGTACCGATCGGGATCGCCCGTCGGAATCTTATGGCCGGCTCCTGCATTGATCAAAGTGAGCGTAAATCCCACATGATCGCCCGGTTTTGGCGAAACGGTATCGGCCCGTACCTGTATTCCCACCGCCCGCTTCACCATATCGGGATCGTGCCCGCCGCGCCAGAGATGCTGGCGTCCACGCCGGATCGGACCATTCGTCGCCACGGGACGATCGATCTCAGGCATATGGCAACTCTGGCAAATGAAGCCCCGCTCCTGCATGAAGAACTTGCCTTCGTATTCCGCATAGGTCCCGCAAGGGCCTATGCGATAAAACTGCACCGGGCCGGACACCACGTTATGACAACGCTGGCAGACCTGCGTAGTGCGAAAGTTCGGGTCGAACTTCGTCGGGTGCGGCGCGGCGGAATCTTCGAATGGACCGTAGACGACTCCGTCTCGCACATGGCAAGCCGCACAGGTGACCGATTCTTTCTGATATTCAGCGTCGTAGTGGGGGTTAGGCTCTTGAACCGCCTTCTCCACCCGCCCCCGCGGAATCTCTTTCACCAAGGTCGGCTGCTGATTTTCCAGTGGCGTATGGCAGTTCAAACAGACCCAGATATTCTTATCCTTTTTCCAGTAGGCCTGAAAGAACGGATCCTCGTAGGCCCGGGCATGGATACTCGTCTTCCACTCGTCGTAGATCGCGCGATGACATTGACCGCAGGACTCGGCCTTCAGACTCGTCAGACCCTCCGGAATCTTTTGAAGCGGAATCGCATGGGCATATTCGTCGCGCAGCCCGAAAATCACGACCGGTTTCACTTCGGTGTAATACAGATACACGAGCAGACCAGCCAGAGCAGAACCGAGCAGGATTTTCACAAGGGTCTTCATGCGGCCAACAAAGCCTGGATGTGGCGCTCGACCGACGCGGCCAAGGAGGTCAGATGATACCCGCCTTCGAGCAACGAGAGGATGCGCCCATGAGCATGGCGCGTGGCGATGCCGGCCACAATACCGGTGAGGTCCGCGTAGCCCTCTTCCGTCAACCCCATGCTCGCAAGAGGATCGTCCCGATGCGCATCGAAGCCGGCTGAGATGATCACGAATTCCGGCTTGAAGGCATCGGCCGCCGGCACCAACGATTTCTGAAAGACGGCGCGATACGCCTCATCGCCCCCCCCCGCCTCCATCGGAACATTGATTGTGAACCCTTCACCTGCTCCCTTGCCTCGCTCCGTCGCGCGGCCCGTGCCGGGATAGTGCGGATACTGATGTGTGCTGAAGAACAGCACGGAGGGATCGTCGTCAAAACTATGTTGCGTGCCGTTGCCATGGTGCACGTCCCAATCGACAATCAGTACGCGCGAGAGGCCATGCTTTTTCTGCACATAGCGCGCAGCGATCGCCACATTATTGAAGAGGCAGAAGCCCATCGCGCGCCCAGCTTCGGCATGATGCCCGGGCGGGCGCACGGCACAAAAAACATGCTCCACGTCTTTGGACATGATCGCATCGACCGCGGCCAGCGCCCCACCGGCAGCCAGATAGGCGGCAGTCAACGAACCGGGAGACATTGAGGTATCAGGATCGAGCGAGACTCTTCCATTCGTCGGGGCGTGGGTCTTCAGCATCGCAAGATAGGCGGGCTCATGGATCAGGGTAATCCATTCGTCTTCAGCCGCTCGCGGTTCAATCCTGGTCAGCCGAGCCGCCGTCCCACCCTGTTCCAGCTGCTGCATGATTGCGCGTAGCCGATTGGGCGACTCAGGATGTCCTGCGCCCATGTCATGGCCAAGATATGCCGCATCGTAAACGAGACCCGTCTTACCCATACATGAATCCTGTGATCGGTGATGAGTGATCAGTGACAGGCGAGAGCCGGGGACATCCTGACTCATCACCCTTCACGCATCACATGTTCGAATCGTAGCATGCAGGAAAGCGCATAGACAACGAGCGCTCGCCGCTGCTATCGTCACTCACATCTGGAGGAAGACATGGCAAACCGCCGCATCGAACCGCTCAAAAAAGTCTTGGCAATCGATCCGAACGACGAGGTGGCCTGGTTCGGTCTCGGGAAGGCCTACATGGAAGATGAGAACTTCGAGGAAGCGGCCAAAGCCCTGCAACAATGCGTCATCGTGAAGCCCACCTACTCAGCCGCTTACTATGCCTTGGCCCAATCGCTCCAGAAGCTCGGTCGCATCGAGGAATGCCGAACCGTCTGCGCAACCGCCATCGACGTCTCCACGAAAAACGGCGACATGATGGTAACGAAGAATCTGGAGATGCTGAAGGGCTCCCTTCCTACCTAAACGGTATTTAGAGATCCCGCAACCCATTTATATGCACTCGAACCTATTCACCAACGTGTAGCGGTAATCAGCGAGAGCGGACCAGCCTCTCTCAGTTATCAGTC
>JBDSKU010000448.1:0-7478 GCA_039916745.1 Nitrospiraceae bacterium | reverse complement strand
AACGCATTGTGGTCATCCCCTTTTCGTCGATTGAAGGATGGAACCACTTCGCATCATGATTACTCGCTCGACGAAAGGAGGCATTGCACCGACTTACCCAATCGCGATCTATCGTTGTTCGTTCAAGGAAGACCAGAGACCTGCGAGTCCCGAGTCAGACCAATCACATTATCGTATCCATGGAGGTTCATTATGAGGATCCGGTCAATCCTCGGGGCTCTCGTCATTGCCAGCTTGCCGGTCATGCCGGCCCTGGCAGAGAACATGACCCCGGAGGACATTAAGAGATTAGTAGATGAAGCCGTTACCAAACGGCTGCAGGAACATGAGCGCCGCGAGGGTACCGTTGAACGCAGGGAAGGTGCCGCCGCTCCAACAGCTGAGCCAGGAATTGGGACGCTACCTGAAGTTGGAAAAGACCTTCGCACAGAGAGACAGCCAGCCTTGGGCTTCGGATCAACTGGATCAGGCCGATTGGTCTATGCCAAGCCCTTCGTGGCAGCGCCGAAAGCCATCGTCGGTGGTTACATGGATATCCAGTATCGGAGCCACCGTAAAGGTGTCATGGAAAGCGGCGACTACAGCGCTCTTAATAACGGTCAAGGAACGACCAACGGATTCGATCAGCAACGATTTGTGCCATTCATTTATGCGGACATTACTGAGCATGTGAAGTTCGCCTCTGAACTTGAGATTGAGCATGGGATTAGAGCGAAAGGAGAAAGCGAGATCAGCTTGGAGTTTGCGCATTTGGACTATCTCGTCAATGAACCGTTTAATATCCGGGCTGGTATTCTGTTGATCCCGATCGGCAAGTTCAACCTGCTCCACGACTCACCGTTGAATGACTTGACGGACCGCCCACTTGTCAGCCAGTTCGTCATTCCCTCGACGATGTCCGAGACAGGCGCGGGCTTCTATGGCACCTTCTATCCCGGGCGGACCAGTAAGCTCGACTATGAGCTCTATGTGACGACCGGTCCTTGCGGATATGACGGTACAGGCAACCCGAATGTCAGTGAGGGAAGCGGCACCAAAAACTCTCGCCAACGGAAATGTGCCAACTCCTCTGATGGGCTCGACCTCAATAACGGGAAAGCGGTCTCAGGCCGTGTCGCCTTTAGCCCGATGCTCGGCGTGGAAGTCGCCGGATCGAGCTATTACGGCAATCAATCCCCCACCAGCTATAACCCATTGAGCATCACGGCCCTCGACTGGACCCTCCAAAAAGGACCGTTTGAGATTATCGGCGAAGCAGCCTGGGCCTATGCGAGAGGAAACTCCCGTGCCATTCCCGGCAATACAGGCGGCTTTTCCCCAGGCGCTCTTCTGATGGGGGTCAATACATTCAATCCCCTGGCCGCTCCCCCACAACGAATGCAGGGATTCTACATCCAGGGTAACTATCACTTCATGCCTTCATTCCTAACGGCCCTTTCACCTAAGCGATTTGGTGAAGGCTCCACCTTCACAGCCGTAGTTCGTTATGACCGGGTGAACTTGAACATGGATAACCGTGCTGAAAGCGAGGGACAACTGGAGCAGATCTCCTTCGGGCTGAACTATCGGCCGGTGGAAGATGCGGTCTTCAAGATCAGCTATCAGTACCTGCCGAAATCGTTTAACCCGAATACCGGGGAACGCATTCACGACGGGGCTCTGGTCCTCTCAGCCGCAACGTATTTCTAAGGCAACCACCGGCGATCCCTTTCCAATAGAAAGGGATCGCCGGGAACGAGAAAGAGCATAGTACGCCATGCCGAATCCACGAATAGCCCTGGTCGCCCTCGCCCTCCTCTCCGCCGGATGCGCCGCATTGAGCGGTAGCCGTGAGCAATATTTTGTCTGTTCCTACGACATGGCCTGGGATGCCGCGATCGAGACCATGAAGGGACAATCCGTTTCGACCTCTGACAAAGAGAAGGGGCTGATCGAAACGAGCTGGCTGGACGTCCCACCAACCTCGGAACGATCTTTTGGCATGTTTGGGCGGGAAGGCTTCGGCAACAAAGAACGCGCACGCATGACCGTCTCCGTCAAACGCATGAATGACGTGGCCTCTGTGAGCGTCTTGGAAATCAGGCAGCGATGGCACGCCCGTGGCGGCGTGACTCAGCAAGCCACCAAATGGTGGCCCATCGAACCGTCAGAAGATACAACAAACGACGTCGTCGATCGGCTCAACACGAAGCTGAAAGAAAAGGGATGTGCTGCGGCATGATGGCTAGACTGTTCATTCTCTCACTGGCGTTCTCCTTCATGATATCTCCGACTATCGTCCTCGCTGAACGGGTGTGGGATAGCGAACTCAAACGCTATCTGACGGAACAGGAAATGTCGATGGCCGAAGTCTTCCTCACGGAAGAAGAAGCGGTCAAATTGATGTTTCCAAAATCCGAGCGCGTCAGAAAAGAGCTGCTCCGAGTCCCCATGGATAAGCATGCGACGATTGAAGAACGTATCGGGTGGAAGTTCCCCGAAGAATCCTTTGACGTCTACATTGGGGAAACCGGCTCGCAAATCGACGGCTACGCCCTCGTGCAGCATACCATCGGCAAACACAAGCCAATGACCTATATGGTCGGAGTCGATGCGCGCGGCTATGTCTCGAACATCGAATTGCTCGTCTTCCGTGAGGCCCGTGGCAGCGAGGTTCGCACCAAGCGATTCAACGTGCAGTACGAAGGGAAAACGGTCCTCGACCCGGTCCGCATCAACAAAGACATCCTCAACATCAGCGGCGCCACCATGTCGGTCCGCTCGATGACCGCCGGGATTAAGCGGGTACTGGTCCTGGTCGATGAATTCTATTTGAAGCCGGCTGGACTGGGCAGCGATACGGTGGCCTCAAAGAAATCGGAGAAGGGGATCTTCGGCTCCATCTTCGGAAACTAACAGGGAGCGGACGGCCTTCTCAACCATGCGGAACTTCAACACCAGATTCAAACTTCGGGACTCCGATCGGCACATCCGGCTGGTCTATACCTTTTTTCTCTTCTTGATGCTGGCTGGCTTTACCTTCTCCTTCTTCTGGGCCCACAGCATGACGGGGATGTCGCCCGAAGGAATCGCCAATCATTACAGAGGATCGGACGCCACATTCGGCGAACCGATGTCGTTCAGAGAGCTGGCAGAAATCACGCACTTCCACCTCTTTACGATGCCAGTCGTGTTCATGATTCTGGTCCACGTACTCTATCTCACGAACGCCAGCAGCCGGCTGAAAGTCGTCACGACCTGGATCTCATTCGGTGGGGTGACGTTGGACCTGCTCTCTCCCTGGCTCATCAGCTACGTCTCACCGGTGTTTGTGTTAACCATGTTGACCGGCGACACCCTCATGACGGTAGGGTTTCTCATCATGATGGTCATCCCGCTCCATGAGATGTGGGTGCTGAAACAGCCATTGATGTCCGGGAAACACGGAAAAGAAGAATGAGCTAGCATTCCCTGACGCTCGATACAAACTGCGGCCAGAGGTTTTTCACCCAGAGCCCAAGATCGCAAACGTGGTCTTGGGCTTTTCCTTTACCTTCGAGAAACGACGATGGGACAGCGGATCTGTGAACATGTCCACCCTGGCATCCTCACGATACAGACCATGCTCAAAAAGATCGACCGGCTCCGGCTCCCTGTGGCATCGCGCCGTGACGTCGAAAGCATCCTCGTCCGGCAAGTCAGTACGGAATTGGACCGGGCACTTCCCTGGCAGGCAGGCCACGGGCGCCGCACGGCGGCGACCTCGCTGTTGATCGGACAAGCCGCAGGCCTGACTCCCGATGCGTTGCACCAGCTCAAGCTCGCCGCGTTGCTGCATGACATCGGGCTTCTGATGCTCCCGCCCCACCTCGCAGAAATCCAGGATCCACTTGAGCCCGAATCCTACGTCGCCATTCAGAATCATTCCCGGCTAGGAGCAATGCTCCTTGAACCGTTCTCATTCTTGAGTGAAGCCTCCATTCTCATTGCGCATCACCACGAACGATGGGACGGCTCCGGCTACCCCTATGGCATCAGGGGGCAATTCATCCCCCTTGGAGCCAGGATACTTTCGATCGCCGACGCCTTCGATGCGATCCATGTTCCCGGCATCTCGATACGTGTCGTGCGCAACCACATTGCGCTCAAAGTTCTCAGGGTGGCATCCGGCACCCAATTCGATCCAGCACTCGTCGATATCTTGTCCCATCAATCGAATCTATCCCTGTCCCATTCCGTTTTACCCTACCCCTAAGAGGTTCACTCATGAGACGACGTATCATCGCCCAAACACAGACAGGTCTATCTTATCTCCTCTTCGCGATGCTGGCGATTGCCGGCTGCTCAGGCGGCGGAACGTCGTCATCCGGTGGAACTCCTAGCGTACATGCGACCGGAACCCCAGGAGCCGAACAAGCGGTCGGCGAACGACTGTTTCTTGAAACCAGGTTTGCGCAAGCCTTCAAAACGTTTCTGGAGACTCCCGGCAACGGCAATGTGAACGATCCGAATGCCGGAGACCCAATCATGAACCTCTCTGAAACAACAGGGCCAGGGGTGGGACTCCCTGGGCCTTTCGCAGGACTCTCGATGAATTGTCGAGCCTGCCACCTCGTCGATGAACATGCGGCCACGCAGCCAGACTTCATGCGGACGTACGCCGACTTCGCGCGCCGGAGTCCGATTCCGGCGAGGGCCGATGGCAAAACCCATGCGCCGCGTAATTCGCCTGCGCTGGTCAATTCTACGCTGGATCGAACCAGTGGGGTCCTGTTCCATTTCGATGCGGAGTTCAACTCAATGGAAGATTTGATCGCGGCCACGTTCACAGGGAGGAACTTCGGATGGCTCCCCGGTGAACGCGCACAGGCCATTGCTCATATCGCACAGGTAGTGAAGGGCGACGATGGCTCAGGTGATCTCGCGCAACAGTTCGACGGGCTCTCCTATCGGATATTATTCACAGGTGCGAATTCGGCTATCCCGGACGAGTTCCGCCTTCCTCCGCAATTTCGCGCTTTCGTGGCGTCCGGCACCGATCAGGAGATTTTCGACGCCGTCGTGAAAGTCGTCGCAGCCTACGTCAACGGGCTGCTCTTCTCGCAAACGGAAGATAGTGGAGCCCCCATCCGCTCACCGTTCGATGTCTTCCTACAAGTCAATGGTCTGCCCCAACAACCGGATGCCAACGAGTCGGCCTTCGACTACAGCCGTCGCTTACGGACGTTAATCAACGCACCGGGGTTTGTCCCTCAGCCCATCACCACAAATCCAAATCGGCAAGACGGCCAATTTCAGTTTCACACACAAAGTTTTGAATTCGGCGCCCTTGAGCTCGCAGGCCTGAAGATATTTCTTACAGAACCGTCAAGTCCTCCAATCGCAACGTTTCAAGAAATTACGGATGGAACAGTCGGTAACTGCATCGCCTGCCATGCTGCACCGAACTTTACCGATTTCAAACTGCATAATACAGGCACAACTCAAAAAGAGTACGATGACATCCACGGGGCAAACCAGTTCGCAGGACTCTCGATTCCAAACCTGGCGACCCGGAACAGAAACTATAACCTGTATCTCCCTGCCACCGAGCTTCACCCTGCAGCGTTAGAGCCTTTCCGGGAGATTCCAATTCTGGCAAATCCAGCATTGACCGATCTTGGTGCCTGGAATATCTTTGCCAATCCTGACAAGCCAAGCCCTCAGGCAAAAATCAAAAACATCTTATGCAATGACCAACAGCCCTGCCTTGTGCCGGACGCGACACTTCTAGATCAATCCATCGCCCGGTTCAAAACAGCCGGGCTGCGCGACCTAGGTCATTCCAACCCGTATATGCACAACGGGCAATTCGACACCCTGGACGACATCATCGGATTCTATCGCGGAGTCTCCGCCCAAGCTCGCGCAGGTACGCTTCGCAATGGAGCGGCCGAACTTCAGGGAATGGCACTCACAGCCGGTGATGTGGCCTCACTGGTCGCATTTCTGAAATCGCTGAACGAGGACTACCAATAGGAGCACTCAAAAGAGAGCAGACCGTGCAGCCGGTGCCCGACACACCGGTCACGAAGTGGGAGTGCCATCCCACTTCACGGGCGGGGGCCCTCGCATCCTTCTGAGGCCCCCCGCCCTCTCTTTCATGCAGAAACATAGAACTGTGCTGGCCAGTGCGGGACGAAGAGGAAAAAGCAGCTACTTCTTGATCTGCTCGGCAAGATACCGGTCGAGGCCAACTTGATCGATCGTCCGAAGCTGGGTCTCAAACCAATCGATATGTTCTTCCGAGTCAATCACCATGTCTTCCATCAAGTGGCGGGTGGTGAAATCTCCGACCTTGGCGCAATGGACAATGGCTTTGCGGAGGGACTCGACATCTTCACGTTCAAATCCAAGATCTGCCTTGAACAGATCTTTCACCGTGCGCCCAGCCCCCACCTGATCGAGATGCGCGACATCCGGGGTTCCGTCCAGATACAGAATGTGATCGATCAGACCGGAGGAATGGCCGACTTCCTCTTGCGCCAGATGACTGAAGTGTTCATGCAGCCGCTCATAGCCCCAATTCTTACACCTAGCCGCATGAAGCAGGTATTGATGTACGGCCGTCAACTCCGACTTCAAGACCTGATTGAGAAACTCGACGACGCCTTCTTTGGCTTTCATAGTCGCAGTCAGCTCTCTTTCTTGATTTGTTCGGCGAGATAGTTCTCCAGACCGACCTGCTTGATCGTTTCCATCTGCGTTTCGATCCAGTCGATATGCACGTCGACATCCTTCGCCATATCTTCGAACATGTGACGGGTCGTAAAATCCATGACCTTCGTGCAATGGACGATGCCCTCATTCAACAATGCCAGCATTTCCTGCTCAGCCTTAAGGTCGAGCTTGAGCTGCTCAGGAACCGTTTCCCCTACCTGTACGGTATTCATGCGTTGCACATTCGGAACACCCTCCAGATAGAGGATGTGCCCGATGAGTTCATCGGCATCTTTCATTTCATCGATACTGCGTTTCCGTACTGTATGCTGGAGCCGCTCATAGCCCCAGTTCTCACACATCTTGGCATGCACGAAATATTGATTGATCGCGGTCAGATCTGCGGTCAGCACCTTATTCAGGACGTTGATGACACCCTCTTTTGCTTTCATGGTTTCTCCCCTTTCTCACGTTGGATGGGCCCTCATCGTTAGGGGCGCACAGGTGGGTCATCCGAGCCGAAGGCTCGGGCAGAACACATATATTCATTATCGGCACCTGCAGGCCGTTCGTCAACCGAGCAGCAGAAGGCAAGCCCGTCCATCAGCCGGCACCGATGACATGAATGCTTATTGTCGATTCAATCGAGGAGGCAAAGAAAGGGGCGAGACAATAGCAGTTGATCGAAATGGTGTGAACGACGCTTACCCGGCCTCGCGATAGCCACATTCTTCGTCACGGCATTGGACGCTTCGTCCAACTTGTTTGGTCACTTTTTCAATGAGAAATGGGGCGCTGCA
>JBDSKU010000447.1:0-6825 GCA_039916745.1 Nitrospiraceae bacterium | reverse complement strand
GTCGCAGCAGACACAGCCGCCGGCGAGGTTCATGACTTGTTCGGCAATGGTGCCAGCGCGGGGGCCATCGATGCTCACTTCCCCAGCTTCGTTCATCAAGACGCCGGCCTTCTTGCCCTGGCTCTTCCAATATTCGAGCAGGCGCATCAAGAGCGTAGTCTTGCCCGCACCGAGGGAGCCGCAGAGTACATAAAAGGGGATGGACATATTCATTCCTGGTTATCGAAAGGCTCCACGGACATCGTGGCATGCATTCTACCGGCCACAAGGGATTCCGAACAACTCAATGATGGTGGGGGAGGGCTTCGAACTCAGGATACCGCGCGGCGAGCTTGGCCAGATCGCAATGGACGTCGTCCGGATCTAAACAATGGGTTTCCAATTGGACTGCCATATGCTTGATGCCGAAGTCGGCGGTAATCCGGTCATGGATCGAGCGCAACAACGCATTCGTCAGCGTGGAATCATCGCCGTCGGTCAGCACATGGCAGGTGAGCATGATGAGGCGGGGCTCCACGGCCCAGATATGGAGATCGTGCACGTTTTTCACGCCGGGCATGGACTCGATCGTCGCGGCGACGTGGGACGCGCTGATCGTGGGTGGAGTGGATTCCAGCAGCACATCGAGGGATTCTTTGAACAGGGGCCAGGCCCCATGGAGAATCGCGCCGACCACGAGGAGACTGATGAGCGGATCGAGCACCGTCCAGTCCGTCAGCATGATCGCAGCGCCGCTCAGCACGACACCGAGCGAGACCCAGGCATCGCCCAGCATGTGCCAAAAGGCGCTGCGGATGTTGAGGTCATCTTTTGCGCCATGCTGGAGCAGTAATGCGATGCTGAGATTGGCCACAAAGCTCACTGCCGCAATGCCCATGATCCATCCGCCATCGACGGGGACCGGATGCAGTAACCGCTTGAGTGCTACGAGGGTAATGCCGACCGCCGTCAGCACCAGGATAAACGAGTTGAGAAATGCGGCAATCACGCCGGCGCGGTGATAGCCGAACGTTCTCGTTTCGCTGGCCGGCCGCCTGGTCAATATGTGCGCATACAGCGCCAGAAAGAGCGAGCCTTGATCGACGAGATTGTGCCCCGCGTCGCTCATGAGGCCGACGCTATCGAGAATGAACCCGCCGATGAATTCGGCGGTGATGATCAGGGCATTCAGCGCAAGGGAGAGGTACAGCCGCGAGCGCAGATGTTCAAACGAGGCGAGACCATTCATACGCACAGTGTCGCACGGTCATCGGGTCACGGCAAGCGTTGGAGGAATGAGGGGGAGGCTATTGGCAGTTGCCTGATCGAGCGAGAAGGTGGCTGTTGATCATTGAGTGCGGCAGGCACAGGCTGGAATTAGCCTGTGGTTTGGAACTCGACCTTGCGGGTTTCGGTTACTCGTTTGGACGCGTCCAGAATCTCGATTGAGACGAGGTTGCCAACGGCATCATAGTCCAAAATTACGCCAGGCTTGTCCTCATCGCTTTCGGCAATAGGAGTGTTGTCCTTCAGGATCATACTTAGCGTATCGGTTTTCTCGTCGTAAGAGACCTTCATAGATTCCTCCAGTACTTTCCGATCTTACTGGTCCGATACGCGGTCACTACCTCAGCCGGCCGTCGATCGATATCGACAAATACTCGAACAAGAAACATCATCGCGACTCTCCGAATGGGAGTGGTGATTGCAGCACCACTCGGCCTGGGCGAACAGCACATCGCTGTTCCGGTGTAAAGACAAGGCCATCGATATCTCCGATATCCCGGAGCAGGGGAAAGCCTCCTTCAAGCGCGCCGCGCTCAGATTGTCGGAGCCGAAGACGGCGGTCACGATCCGGCTCGATCAGCAAGTATTGAAGTGGTTCAAAGCCAAAGGCCCCGGCTATCAGACGCGAATCAATGCCCCCCCTTAGGGCCTTCATGGAAGCGCACAAGTCCTGAGACGGAAGGCAGAGCTGAAAAAGACTCCCGACCCTTTGTTTCGACCAGACCTGCCCAGCCATTCTTATGCTGTTAGAGCTCTATCTCCGTAGTAACTGCAATTTGATTGGCAATGGCAGTATATAGATCGATATCAGTTTGTGCAGTTCGAATTGATACGATCAGGCTGTAGCGGGCTGGAAGGTCAAACCCTTTCAGTGCCGGACGAGTTCTCCACCAACCAGAGGAAGGGTACACAGCAATAAAGCCTCGGCTAGCAAGATCAGCAGCCGTACCTTCCCATATGTCTTGGTGCAAGGAGCCACGATGGCGCAGGTAATCCCCAAGATGCCAATCTGCATCTTTCGGGTTGATCGGATCGCCTTCGTCGTCTCGCGCAGCAGCTTTATTGATACGAGCGATAAACTCATCCGTAGAGGCATCAAGGGGTCGTTGCACATCGAATCGGAGGCGATGGGAAGGATAGTAGAACTTAGATGCAGTGCCGCGAGCTGAAGGGTTAGGTTCGATAAAGTAGGAGAGCGTTACCCGCATTTGAACCTTCGCTTCCTGCAATGTCAGAAGTTCCTCTTTTGGCCACGGCAGCGCGTGCAGATTCATGTCTCTTGTTTTAACGCCTTCCCCTTGAACTTTCTTGTAGGGATGGACAACATCTTCAGCTATTAACGTGAGCGAATTGCTCGCGCTCCAGAGGGCTCGACTCAGGTTGGGTACTCCCCACCCACAATGTCGGATGAGATTCACATAGTCCTTCTTCGTAGCTGTACGATCAGTTGGTAGGTACATTTGCCGCATAGCAGGTGTCCATTCTGCTGAGTGGACGATTAGTGCACGAATTGTCTCGGGTCGCAAATTGGGGTAAGCCGCCATGAGCTGAGCTGCCATGCGAGCACATAGGGCGGACGCAGCGCTAGTCGCATTGGTGGTAGTGAAGAGCCGCTCTAGATGACGATAGTTAGTTGTTAGCAAATTAAGGCTTGGGATGCCTATTGCTCCAAGTGAATCCTTGCCGGCATTGCCACCTTCCATGACTACATCTGGCTTCAATGGCCATACGTTTTCCCAGGTTCTTGAGGTTGTAGTGAAAGGGCTCAATCCACCTTCCTTTGCGATCGGAGTCAGTGTCTCGTCAGCGGTTTCGATTTTTTGCGTAAAGGCGCCAACTGTTAAGGCGTTCCAGGCCTGGCCTGGGTCGTGAATAAGGTTTGTCGATAGGCTGCTTGGATAGGCAAGCCAAGCGTGGCTGTCACGAGTATTTCCGGCCGACAAAATCATCAAGCGAGGAAATTGACCAGACCCATCTGCATCGGAAGCGAGCAGATCAACCATTGAAGACCAGGATGAGGGCCGGCCCTTGTCGCGGTAATCTGTAGCAGTTACCGCAGACGAGAATAGTCTTGGTCGATGCGGTGCTGTCACCTCTGGACGGCTGACAGCTTCTGCAAAGAGGTATGCATGGTGCTTTGCGTCGCCTTGGTTTCCACCATCCTGCGAGATAAGCTTTACAGATTCGAGTCGATGGGCAATAACGATCGGATCTTGAGAGGAGAGTACTTCGGTGAGGTCACCATAGGTAGCTAGCCCGGCTAACCCTGTACCATGATTAGCTTGATCGTCGGTTCCCCAAGCAGGGTTAACTGCGTGAACATCAGAGTCACTAATGATTGGTGTAAGTAGAGGGTGGCCTTGATTGACGCCAGAATCTAAGAGGCAAATCCTTGGCGTTGAATCGCCGCCGGTTGCCACAGAAAGGCGAGTGAGTGCGTCAGTCAACCACTCCTGCTGTTCTTGTTGAGCCATACCATCAAAAAACTCTGCAGTATCTTTGGCCCGACGGAGTTCTGCCACGCAATTCAGCGTCATTACGGATTGAGACAACTGTTGTTGTGAGCCATACATCAACACCACAGTTCGCTCTGGAAAATTTACCTGGTGCTCGCTGACTATGCAGTTTGCGAGACTGGCTAGTTTGCGAAAGTCCGCAACTACTTTTTCGCGTTGGTCTCGGACAGGAAGCCAGACCTCCCACCAAAATAGTTGGTTGACGGCTTGTGGAAGTAGTTCGAGATCGTCAGTCCATAGTGCGCGAACTTCTGCAGCGCGAACTTCGGCAATTGTATTCAGCAGAGATTTGTTGTCATTTGCAGTGCCGTTACTTTTCTTCTTTTCTGCCAAATAATCTGCGACATACTTTTCAAAGTGTTGGAGTTTGCCATCTGGGACGAAAACGTTGGCGTAAGTGAGGTCCCCCTCTGTGCGCACGCTGAGCAGTTCAATCTTTTTAGGGTCATTCGCCAGTTTTTCGAATGCGAGTTCAACGCCAGGCTGACTGGTGAAAGTTATCTCTATGCCAAGACCACTTTCCAGGCCAATCGCGCTCTGTTCACCAGCTGCAGTTTCAGCGATGGGCCTCAATGCGTGGAGCTGAGCCTGGAGTGAAGCGCCATGTTGCGCTCTTGGTAATTGAGGAGGCGGAGGGGATCCTCCACCTCCGTATGCCGTAAATGGCTTGGCTGTGGAGCTGTTTTTTATGATGAAGTGTGGCCGATTATCGCTTTGCTGGTCCGGCATTTCGTACTGTCATTTTCTTGGTGTTCTTAACCAATTTCCTGGAAATCAACTGACGTTCTTCTATCATGCGGTTAAGTGTCATCTGATCCACTGAGTTCTTGCTGTGCATGATGGCTTCCTTAATGGCGCCATCCGTTGCACGGCAGATTTCAGCGCAACTTAGTCCTTCACCCTGAGTTGATATCGCTTTTGCAGGAAAGCGCTTTGGTAGGAAGTTACCAAGGCGCGATCGCATGAGCCCGACAATCTGATCGGAGGTTGGCAATTGAAACTCCACCACATCATCAAACCTCCTGAATAAGGCGTAGTCGAGAATTTCCGGGTGATTTGTTGCAGCCAATATCAGACTATTTGATTGATCATTCTCTATCATTTGAAGAAAACTGTTCAGGACTCTCCGGATCTCACCCACATCATTTGCTAGGCCGCGTTGTGATCCGATAGCGTCAAACTCATCGAAGAAATAGACCCCACGCATATCATTGATAGAATCAAATACCTGGCGAAGCTTTGAGGCTGTTTCGCCCATAAACTTGGTAATCAAGGAATCAAGCCGAACTAGGAATAGGGGGACCCCTAGCTCACTAGCCAGTACAGATGCGGTCATCGTTTTTCCTGTCCCCGGGGGGCCAACCAGCAAGAGTTTTCGACGGGGAGCCAGCCCATGTTCCCGAATCTGAGCAAACATTCGTTGCTCCTTAATTACCTGCTGAAGCTGTGCTAGGGCTTTCTTATCCAAGACCATGTCGCTAAGCCGGTTCTTTGGATACGTGACGGTTAGAAGGTTGGCTAACTCGCCACGCGGTCTTGCAAGAGGGACAAGCTTCCCTGATTCGCTAGATACAAGTCTGGCTTTTGCCGCATCAATCATGTCACGAATTTCAATGGCAAGATTGCCGTGGCCCATCTTCGCCTCGTGAGCGGCCACCTGCATTGCTACCGAGTAAAACTGTCCTTCGTCCCGGCAGACGTGTGATTTGATCAATGCTTTTAGTTGTTCTGCACTTGCCATTTCAGAGTCTCCATCAAGTAGCATGGTCCATGGTGCCAAGACCGTTCGAGTACTTCATTCCGTGAAAGGGAGAATTGAGGGCATTCTACTTTTTTCTCATCGCCTGGTCCATGACTATACTCGTGTCCCACTGGCGGACTTTATCAATAGCCTGCTTCCTATTTTGAAGTAAATTCCAGAAAGTATTGCTTCGGCAGAAAGCTGTGTTCACGCGCAAGCTTGTATCCCGCTGCGGTCATTTCCTGAAGGACGGTTTCTCGCGAGACGAGATGGTCCTTCGGGAATCCGAGCTCCCCGGATCGGTCATCGGGATAGAAGTCGATGATGGCGATGCGCGCTCCTGGCTTTAAGGACGACCGGAGGTCGCGGAAGTATTTTGACCGATCCTCAAGGTGATGGATGGTGTTGCAGACGAAGAGGAGATCGACGGATTCGTACGGCAGCTTGGGATTGTCCGGCTGGGCGAGGATGAATTCTGCTGAGTAGCCGACATGCATATGGATGACGCTCTCTTTGGCATAGGCGAGCATCTCCGGTTCGACATCCACGGCATAGACCATTCCGGTCTCGGTCACGGCTTCGACGAAGCGGCGGGTGAAGTAGCCGGACCCTGAACCAAGGTCGGCGACGGCCATGCCAGGCTTCACCTTGAGCGCTTCTATCACCTCGATGGGTTTCTGATAGCGATCCCGCTCCGTGCTGTCGAGATGCTCCAGATATTGTTTGATGTCGTCCGGACGCCGATGCTGGTGCTGATCTTCCGCGAGCGCAGGACCGGCGAGGAGTGCGCAGAAGACAGCGAGCAGGATTTTCGTTTTCATGGAGCGGGTCTCCTTGGCGGTAGCATCAGGGCTATATCGACGTGGCTTTGACGCGATAGGCCTCAATGCGAGTAACCTTGGCTATCTGTTCTGATTCTCGGTCTGGCCTGCTCAATGTTCCCTTATGCCGCGACGGGCCGTCTCACCCGCACATCGACCTTGAGGCCTGCGTGGGTCAGCATCGTGATGAGGGTATCCACACTGAACAGCTCAATTTTCCCGCGCGTCAGGTCGCTGATTCGAGGTTGAGTCACGCCAAGACGTTCGGCCGCTCGTTTCTGGGTGAGGCGATTTTCTTGGATGTACTTTTCAAGTTCCACCATCAGCATCGCCCGCACTTTCAAGTTTGCCGCTTCTTCCGCGCCAAATCCCAAGTCACGAAAGACATTGCTTGTGGATGCCCGCTTTTTCATGGGTGTCTCCTGGAGTTTCGTAGCAATTGAAGCCGCCGTCGTGCGACGGCGAGCGCGGCCTGCGGGAT
>JBDSKU010000446.1:0-4700 GCA_039916745.1 Nitrospiraceae bacterium | reverse complement strand
GCTCATCACGGGCTGCGAGTCCATGACCGGGAAAACCACAGGACAAACCATCGATGACGCCTCGATTACCGCTTCAGTTCAAAAGAAGCTGACGAGTGACAAGCTGTCGACCTTTGCTCGTATCAATGTCGATACCGACCACAGTGTCGTCACGCTCAAGGGTACGGTCCGTTCGGCGGAAGAGAAATCACGGGCGGAAGACCTCGCGCGCCAGGTGAACGGAGTGACGAAAGTGAACAATAACTTATCGATTCAATCGATCACCATGGGTAATCCCTGACTGAATAAAGGGAGGGCATATCAATGGTCGGCCCCTCCCTCCGCTCTAGTGGCATGAGCCCTGTATATGATGTGGGGTTGAGTCCTGTTTTATGCAGACGGCGGTGCGACCGGCATGTCCGACGTCAAGCAGATGACGGAGTGGATACGGACTCATCTTGGCGGTTTGAATCCATGCTCAGCGGCAACAGTGTACCGTGACAGTCCTACCGTTGCTCCTGCTGTTCTTAGCAACTCCTCGACCTAATCTTCTCGCGCTCACCCTCGAAAACGTTCGCGATCTACCCGGAAACATACCAGACGGCCAGGGAACGAGCCGAGGATTGACACCAGGATGAATTCTCGCGAGAACTCGGGAAACTCCCAGTAGTCGATCGGGCGGACACGTGAGAGCATAGCGGTGATGGGTGATGGTGGGAGCCCTTCACGAAACTGGGAACCCCAGTCAAAGAGAGAGCAAGAAGCAGCGCCGCCTACAGTCGTTGGAACGTAAAGCAGGTAAACAACGATGGGCATAGCGCGACAGAGGTCTCACCGCACAGCATATCCGAGGAGGACATATGGTCAGTCACACGGAAAGGATCGATGCCAGAGCCACCTTCATTACATTGATGCTTCATGAAGACCATCAGAAGATCGAAGAGCTGTTTGACCAGTTTGACGAAACGACGAATACATACGACAAGCGGAACATTGTGACGGCAGCGCTTACAGCCTTGGAGGTCCACGCCAAACTGGAGGAAGAGGTCATTTATCCTGCCTGGCGGGAGCACGTGAATGAGCCGTATCACATGGATGAAGCCATCGAGGAACACCATGTCGTGCACTTGCTGATCGAAGAGCTCAACAAAATGGATCCTGAGGACAAGCGCTATGATGCCAAGTTTAGGGTCCTGAGCGGAAACGTGCGGCACCATATAGAAGCGGAGGAACGGCACATGTTATCGCAAGTGGAGAAAGCCAAATTGGATTGGGACCGACTCACGACACAGGTGTTGCAGCGGCGGCTCAACTTGGAACAAAAAACCCTCTGGTTGCAGGGAATCCCCGTCGTGTTCAGCGCGAACGAGACCGCCCGTGCATCACGCTCTGCTCTTCCCTCCAGATCAGGAGGCTAACGAACGGATTACCTTTCACTGCAAACCTCGCTCCAAAGCCGCTCCTGTTGATGGCCATCCCTCTAGCTTGGTGGGCGATGTGTGAGGCTGCGGCTCCACCACCGCTAGCAGCGACAAACCCGCCAGACGTGCAGATGCGTCCACAGAGCCGAAGAGAGACGGCACAATATGGCCGTTGCTGTAACCCTCATCAGGCGGAGAGGACTACATTGACAAGGGATTTATGCACACGCACCTCAGCCCCGTACTCGATGAAGCCGAGTCTCCTAAACCTATTCATGAAGAAACTCACCCGCGAGCGGGTGGTTCCGACCATCTCTGCCAGCGTCTCCTGACTGATCTTCGGAATAACCAGTCCCGGATTTCCTTCTTCCCCAAAGTGGGCCAGCAACAAGAGCACTCGCGCTAACCGTTTCTCGGCAGAATGAAAGAGGTGATCGACTAAATCCTCCTGGCTGCGGGCGGTGCGCGTCACGAGATGGGACATGAACAGCTCTGAGAAAGCCGGGTCGTGGTGAAGGATGCGAGTCATGGTGGCCTTGTCGATGCGCATGATCGTAGCGGTGTCTAAGGAAGTGGCGGTCACCATACAGAGCGGCTGTCCGGCGAGACAGGCTTCACCGAAAAAATCCCCGGCTTCTAAAAGGGCGACGACGGCCTCTTTCCCTTGAGGGGAGATGACCGAGAGTTTGACCCGCCCCTGTAGAATATAGAACACCCCATTGGCCGCATCCCCTTGGACAAAGAGAATCTGCTGTTTCGCGCATTGTAACGTCGTGCTTCCGTCGCCGGCACGTGCAAGAAAGGTCTGGGGATTGAATGGCGCAGCTCGTTTACGCGCCATGGACATGGCCCCCAGAGGACTCAATGTCGAGAGGTGAGGAGCTGAGGAGGCGGAAAAATCGTTGCCCATGACAAAGACTCCTTTCATGAGAAAAACCTTTGACAATAGTCCGCTGGCGCGGACAGGGTGCGTTCTGGCGATCGTGGGTCGATCACGCCGCAGCCGCACAGACGGTTTCGGCACCCGATAGGCGGTTTCGCAGAATAACCTCGTCAGTCACATCGCCACATTGGATGCAGCGGTGAACCCAAAAAGCACTCACCCCACTGTCGCTCTCAAGGTCAGCACACATTTCATGGACCAGATAGCCATTGCACCGTGTGCAGCTCTGGGGAATGGACTCCTTAGCGGTCGTCCCCGCTGCATGGAAAATCATCCTGTTCATATGAACCTCCTTTTATGACTTCATAAATGATGACAGCCCAAACTCGCTATCCACATGCGCACTCTACTGTCTCAAGCCTCGCTATTCTCCTGGCAACCTCCCTAGTTTGACAGGGAGAGTACCCTGGCCCACTTTGTCTCAGCGGCGGACGCGCCACAGCCTCACCGAATAGTCGATGAAGGGTGGGAGAACGGCGCAAGGTGAAAGAGGTAGAGGGTTTGCCTTCAAGCCAGAAGATCGGAGACCGATACGAACCGGATAAAGACTCACACTGACAGTCATGTCCACAAGAACGGGCCGCAAACATGAGTTCAGACGAAACTCATTTCCATCGTCTGTTCAATCTGCGGTGTAGCCTCGGCCGCCGGGAAAAACCACAAGGAGTCCACATCGCTCCCGCCGTTCCATGACGATCTTTCAGCTCCAGGCCGTCATCGACTGCCTGTTGGTATGGGCTCTCTCGACGGCGGCAGCGCCGGACACTCGCGGGGACTTCGCAGCGCCGATCAGGCGCTCATACAGCCGGAGGTATTGATCCGCCATCCGTTCCGCGCTGAATCGTTTCTCGAACGCGCCCCGGCATTCTCTCCGGTCGAGATCCCCGACCAATGGCAACACGCCGATCATCTCATCGAGGCGTTCACAAGCGAATCCTGTGACATGGTCGCAAATCATGTTCGCCGTGTTTTCACCTTGAATGCCAGGACCGGCGTATCACAGGCCACGGCTTATACCGTGATCGGCAATCATCAGCTCGATCGGTATCGAGAGGGAAAACCCGCCGATGCCTCCGGTGTATCGCATCTCGTCAGCGGCGAGCACTCTGATATTCCATAGTCCCCATTCGATTCGCGAAAACTAGGGATCTTCCTAGAAGACATGATCGCCGGCTGTTGTGTGCTGATCGCCGTCGAAGCACCGAGGGCAGGCCGTGGATCCTGGAGGAGGCCGCCTAAACACGCGGTGTCCGCGGCGAGAAGTGATTGTCTTCCAGTCTTGGCGGGGATAGAATACCACTTCATTTTCACGTCATCAATTAAGTATGCCATCACGCCGTACACCTGCCGTCGCTCGCGCGAAGCAGCGACGCCAATCCGCTGTAGTCCGTCCAGCTCATCCGCTGGCCGAGCCGGGGGGAGAGCACCGGCCGGACGATCGCAGTAATCGCATGCTCATTGTAGGGATCGGCGCGTCCGCCGGAGGGCTGGAGGCCTTCACGCAGTTGCTTACGCATCTGCCGCTGGATACGGGCATGGCGTTCGTGCTGGTGCAGCATCTCGATCCGGGCCATGAGAGCGCGCTCACGCAGATCCTCTCGCGCGCCACGCAGCTGCCGGTGGGCGAAATCACGCACAATCAGCCGGTCCAGGCTAATCACGTCTATATCATTCCGCGCGACACGAACCTGACCCTCGTGGAGGGCCTGTTGAAGCTCGAGGCGCGCGGGCGGACGCGCATGCCGCATCGGCCGATCGATAGTTTTTTTGAATCGCTGGCGCAAGACCGGCGCGAGCGGGCCATCGGCGTCGTGCTCTCCGGCACGGCCAGCGACGGCACGCTGGGGCTGGAAGCGATCAAGGCCGATGGCGGGATCACGTTCGCGCAGGACGGCTCGGCCAAGTACGACTCGATGCCCCGCAGCGCCGTGGCCGCTGGCTGCGTCGATCTAGTTCTTTCCCCCGCGGACATCGCCAAAGAGCTGACGCGCATTGCGAAGCATCCCTACGTCGCCGGGCGCCCGCTCGAACTGCCGCCGCGCGCGAAGAAGGATCACGAACACGCGATCGCGCATCAGGATGACGACCAGCCGCTGCCCTCGGGCGGACGCGGAACCGCGGCTACGGGGAGCAGGCCGGCGCGCGACGAGGCCGAGCAGGGGGAGAAGGACCCGGCGAGCGGCCCGGAAGACGGCTACAAAAAAATCATGTTGCTCCTGCGCAACCATATTGGCGTCGATTTTTCGCTCTACAGATCCAGCACCATCCAGCGGCGCATCGCTCGGCGCATCGTTCTCACCAGGCAGCACACGCTGAAGGGCTACGCGCGCTTTCTCCGGGGCAATACCGGGGAACTC
>JBDSKU010000445.1:0-4230 GCA_039916745.1 Nitrospiraceae bacterium | reverse complement strand
CTAATCAGCAGAAGTGGAGACAGGGATACACCTCTCTTAACGTTCTTTCGATCCCTCAACACATGTGAATCACTCACTCCCAACAGGGACAGCTGAGAAGCACGGAAAATGTCCTTGGCTTAGAACTGCTCTATAGGAGCAGCTCTCAACGTGGCAACCATCTTTCTGGCTCGACGGTGGCTGTACAGCAACGTAAGGTAGGACTCTGCAGCGGAGTAGTTGTGCTTTCCCGGCTCTGGAAGCCACTTGATCTCCCCGGTCTTTCCTGTGGTCTTCGACATCACGTGCCTCACAAGCTGAGGTCTGTAGGGTTCTCGATTCCTCGAACGCGCGGCATCACCGGTCGCCGGACGGCCATGCGCTGGAAAATTCAGAATGTCTACGCTTTTCTTCCCCTCAGTGACTCTTACCTGGTGTCCAGAAAATCCGGACTAGCTCATTCCTGCCTTGGATAGCTCCTGCTCTTGAATATCCTGTTCTTTCCTCCCATGCGTTCACTCAATCGCTTTTTTTGTCAACGTGGTGAAAGTCGTCGCATGCTTCTTGACGAACTCCTGCAGGCTCAGCGGCTCTTGCCCCGTGAGCGTGAGCACGTCGTCCGACATCCGGTTGTAGCGTCCTGCGCGGTGCAGGTCGGCCATCGTCGCGAGGTGGTTCACCAGGTGAACCGGCAAGCCGCGCTTGAGCAGCCCGTCTCGCCATGGCTCGACCGGAATGTCCTGAAAGCTGATCGTGCGGCCAAGCGCCTTCGAATACTCCTGGGCATAGAAATGCATGTTCTCGGACTGCGGACCGGTCAGGTGATAGATCTGGCCGATATGCGGCTGCGGGTTGACGAGCAGCGCGGCGACCACACGTGCCACGTCTTCCGCTGCGACCGGCGACGTCTTGCCCTCGCCGAACGGGAGGCTGATCTGATCTGAGTTCTTGACCGAATCCGACGTAAAAAGCAAAAAGAAGCCATCGAGAAACACGGTCGGCCGCACGTGCACGACCGGCAGACCGGACCAGTTCAGCGCCTGCTCGGCGAGCCAGTGCAGCTTGTGCTGCGGGCTCGCGGTGGTTTCGGTGATGCTCATCTGTGAAAGCGTCATCTGCGACATATTGATGAACGCCTTCACGCCGTGATGTTTCGCCACCGCCGCCGCATTGACCGTCGCGGCCAGATAGGCATCCGAAACCGACAGGCCGAAGTACAGCGTCTCGCAGCCGGCCATCACCCGATGCATCGAATCGAGATCGAGCAGATCGCCAACCACGACCTCTGCACCCATGTCGCGCAACGCCTGTGCGCGTTCGTCTTCATTCCGCACCATCGCACGCACCGCGTTGTCTTGCTTCAACAGCAGTTCGGTAACCATGCGCCCTACCGCGCCGACGCGGCCCGCTGCGCCGGTGACTAGAATGGGCCTTGCCACGTTGTGTCCTCCTATGCGTTTCCCTGAATTGAAAGTCAGATGTGTTAAATGCGAGCGTCTACCAGCCGAATCACGAAGAACAAACCAAAAGGCAGGACGATTCAGTCTACTGCAAAGTCGGAGGCGTATTCATGACTCCGGGCAAGAAGGGAGCAGTAAGGGGTGGGCGGCGATGAAGGCATCGGATCGCCACGCGCCGGGAAATGCACTTTCCCAACTTCTTAGCTTCCAATGTCCCAAGGTTCTCGGTAAACAAGGGCCTGCAAATCTCGCGCGCCGTGGACGATTCGAAAAATGAAGAGGCTGTCGTCTTTTACGAGATAGAGGATCCGATAGTTTCCGGCAATCACTTCTCGAAGATCCTGCTGGTTGAACTCGGGAACAATACGTCCGATGCGGGAATTTGTGAGGAGTGTTTCAGTGGATTCAACGATACGATCGACGAATGCGATCGCATGGAGCACAGAGTCGCGGGAGGTCGCTGTCCTGAAGATCGTTCCCGGCGGTCAGCGACCAGCGGACTTGCGCCATTGGGCGATTCTTTCTTTCAGCTCTTCCTCTGTGAGAACCCGTCCCTCCGCCACGTCCTGAAGACCCTTCTCCACTTGTTGTTTGAAGAACAGTTCTTCCATGATCGCGCCGGTGGTCACATCTTCAGGCAGTTTCTGAATCATCGCGAGCGCTTCGGCTTCGGCTTTTGCCATGCGGGTCTCCTCTCGGCTGGTCCGTGCGATTGGGCTATGCCCAGATGTCCAAAAATGCAAGTCTGATTCAGGAAGCCCATGCGGCATAGTCAGCGGGTGTGTCGGATAGCGGGAGTCGCCCGGCTCGACGGTTCAGAACATGATAGGCGAGGTCTCCAGCAACAAGGCGTGGGCGGCGTGGCATGGGGGATTTTCTAGCGAAAGCGTTGTGATCCTGCCAAGGGAAAGACTCTCGACCCCTTTTCAACCCGTGGATGGAGCAGGTCAACGGGGGAGGTACGGGGTGTGCTGGGTCTGAAGGTGCCGAACCGCCACGCACCGGGAAATTCAGAAGGTTCCCGTTATCTTCGCGAAGCTGAATAAGTCAGTAAGTGTAGCCCTTTTGCGTAATTGACTTTTTTCCTGTTCTCATGGTTAGGATAGCTCCCGTTAAATTAGGGAGAAATCCGACCATGAAAATCCGGCATCTGGCATCAGAAATGGTTTTTGTGCTTTGGAGTGCTCTGGTATTGGTCAGCTGCGGCGGCGGAGGGAGCAGCGGTGGGGGAGTCACGCCAAGTACTGCTACCCCATCGGCGACGATTTCGGGTGCTGTAACTGCGCCAGGCGGTGCAATTGCGTTTAACCAGCGGCGTTCATTCGGTGACTTCTTCGAATCAGATGCCTATGCAGCATTGACCGGGCTCGTTGCCGTCCCTGACGGCACAATTGTTCAACTAGCCCGTTTCAATGCGAACGGTACAAATTTTACCCTCATTGCAACGGCTACGACATCGGGCGGCCGCTACTCATTTAACCTGGACGCGCTGGGCGTACAGCCTGCGAACGATTTAATTGTTCGAGTTGCTGGCTCTAATGGAAGAGAAATGCGGGCATTCGTGGTCGGAACCATAGCGGACATCAGTCCGGTATCGGAAGCAGCGTGCCAAATGGTTATCCAGTCAGTTGGTACTGGTTCCCTCGATAACTTCACGCTCCAAGAAGTCTCGGACGTCGGCGGCGGGATTGCGCTCATCGCCCTGACTCAGGACATCGGGACAGCTGTTTCTGTGAACCAAGCGGTTGCTCTTGTCAATACAGCAGTTGGTGCCAATGCATCATTTATGGCTTTCATTGCTGCGGCGGCACAGGCTGGTCAGACATCACAGGGATCATCGGACATCGGAAATTTCTTTCCGTTCGAGCAAGGCAATATTTGGCGATATCAAGGCACCAGATCAATGCCTAGCGTTACCAACTACGACACAACCGTGCTTGTCTCAGGGCAGGGACCGGCTCCTATTAGTGGAGTGAATAGCACCATATTCTCCGAAACGAATAGCCAGGGGGATAATCGGGCAGAGAAAGACTATGGAGTGAAGAATCCCTCCGGCATCCTCTCGTATGGCAATGACGATCCCAGCGACAACATATCTCGGCAATTGGCTCCTTTCCAATCCGTACACTTCCCACTGACTCCTGGAACAACCACCGTTCTGGGCGACCGCGCAGGGCTTGACTGGGGGGAGGATGAAGACGGTGACGGTCGCAATGAGACGGTTCGTGCGAGGTTGATTCAGGCAGTGCTGGCTAAAGAATCTGTGATAGTGCCAGCTGGAACGTTTTCCACTAGTCTGCGCATCGAATTCAAAGCGGTATTTGTGGTGAGTTTTACAACAGGTGGTCAAGGCACCATCACTCAAACGAGTACAGTCTGGCATGCGCCCGGTGTCGGGAAGATAAAAGAAATTACCTCAGTGCAAGTTGATAGCGGCCCTGTGTCGACGGCATTGACAGAAGAACTCGAAGGCTATGTCGTTAATGGGCAGGGAAGCGGATTACGAATCGAGGTGAATCCGGCATCGATCTCCATGCGTGCTGGCGAAGACAAAACCCTCCAAATCGCAGCGTTCGATCTGCGTAACTCCCAAGTGGTTGGGTTGCCGTTTACGTGGCTGTCGACGGACCCGGCGGTGGCCACTATTGGGTCAGACGCGACATTGTCGGGGAAAGGCCCGGGCACGGCGACGGTTACCGCCTCGCTAGGCGGCCTGAAGAGTAATAGCGTTGCGGTGACGGTCAGCGATGTGAAGATCGTACAGTTATCCACAAATGATCTTGCGTACGAC
>JBDSKU010000444.1:0-3892 GCA_039916745.1 Nitrospiraceae bacterium | reverse complement strand
AATAGTCGCTGTGACCGTGATAGCACCCTTCAAATTTCAGGATATTGTCCCGCTTGGTAAACCCACGGGCGACACGTATCGCGCTCATGACCGCCTCGGTGCCAGAGCTGACGAGTCTGACCTTCTCCATCGATGGGAAGGCGTCGCGGATCATTCGGGCGAGGATGACTTCCAGTTCGGTCGGTGCCCCGTAACTGGTTCCGTTTGCGGCAGCCTTTTTGATCGTCCTGATAACTGATGGGGCGGCATGGCCCAAGATCATCGGACCCCATGACAGGACATAGTCGAGGTAGCTGTTTCCATCGACATCGTAGAGACGAGCGCCTTTGGCACGTTTGATAAACCGTGGTTGGCCTCCGACCGAACCAAAGGCCCGCACCGGACTATTTACGCCACCGGGAATCAACTGTTGGGCATCGGCAAACAGTTTGGCTGAACGAGTCGTTTTCATAATGGGGGCGCACAGTACCATGTGGCAGAGCCTCGGTCAAGAAAGAGAGCGTCCTCGCGACTGGGGCCAAAAAGTGTCTGAAGAGATACGCCTCTCAGCATTTTTTGATACAGGATCATAAATCCGAGGGGTAGGGACTTTTCGTAATCCCTTGCAAATATGTCGATTCATGTTACGAATCGACTGCGGCCTGAGTCTTGCCTAGCTAGACAAGCATGACAGGGAACGCTAGATAGTAATTAGCTAAAGGATGAGCGATGAGAATTGTGTGTTCGTGGTGCCGACAAGAAGGAATTACCTCGCTGGTGGGGGAGAAGGCGCCTCTCGACGATGCGCGAGAAACGCATGGGATTTGTGTCTTTCATCGCCATGACGTGCAAGCCCGCTGGCATGCATCGGCTCATTCCACATCATCCGCCGGAGTCACGACCGGATTATACTCTGCACTCTTCCGCTTGACAGACTTGCTGGGCATGACCAGAAAGATGCGCCCATAGCCTGGCGCATCTTTCTGTCGGAGACCGAACGTTACGCTCCCATCTTTCCCTGAAACATCTTGAGCCGTTGGTCGATCCCGCTCGCTTCAACCTTCCCGTTCGGTGTCAATTTATCGACCAAGTCAGGCAGTAAGCTAGACAGCTGCGCGCTTGCAGCATCAGGCGAGATGCCAGCTTTGCTGGCTAGTTGGCTCAGAAAATCGCCTCCCAAACCCTGCTTGATCTGATCTGGCGTGGCAGGTAGATTCTGGCCTGTGCTCACCCAGGAGTTCACGATGTCGCCGAGTCCATTCTTCTGGAATGCTTGGACCAGACCGGCCAATCCCCCTACGCTACTATTCTGTCCGAGCAGAGTCGTGACGGCTTGCAGCAGAGGGTTCAGTGCCTGTTGCCCGCCCATCATTCCACCTACGGCTTGTCCCAATTGATCCATGAGTCCCATTGTGAATTCCTTTCCACGCAGGTTGTTGAATAATACCGACGGCCTCTCAGCGGACAGGAATGGAGCGGGCGGGTTATCTCCCTCTTGGGCGAGTCCGGTTTTGTTCTCTAGGTTTGGGAGCTGGCTCTGAAGCGATGTCTGTCATTCCCCAATGGGCCCGCTTGTTTTTCTCCCGTTCCGATACGGCGAACAGCACGTGAAACGGCGTCGCTCGTTGCGTGCCCGTTCCCGCCTGTCCGTTTCCCCAGGCCTCTCCCGCGTCTCGCAACACCTCAAGCAAGGTGGCGTACTCTTCTTCGTCGTCGGGCAACACCTGCACCGCATCGGTGATGAGGAGGATATAGCCCTTGGCTGGCAGCCATTCAAGGTCAGCCAGACATTCCTCAAGGGCATCCCAGTTGTGTCCAAAGTAGTCCGGAAAATCCAAGGCTCGGGCCCATTCGCGCAACAGGCCGTCGGTGGTCTGACACTTGGCGCCCTTGATGACTTTCAAGGCAAATCCGGTTGGTGGATGCACCAGCGATTCAGCGCGCTGTCCTGTTTTTACGATGAGCAATGAAGTCCAGGGCGCCTTCGTTGACTGAAGATAGGCAGGCAATGTGAGTTTCGATGTCATGGTGTCCCATTCAACGGTGTGAAGGTTCGGTAATGATCATCCGTGTAGTAGGCCTTCCCGGTATCTTGTTCGATGACGATCCGTTCGGCATCCCGTGAGCGGCCGCGTATCTTGGGATTTACATCGTACTCACGATAGTGGCCGCGAGGCAGTCGTCGTTCACGATTCTGAAATACCCCGCCCCCGATATATCCGGAGAGGGCCTCGCCCTCATGTTGCTGAATGGCCTCTAGGAGGTCTCGGGCTTTTTGTGGGAAGGCCTGTTCGGCTCGATGCAGTCGATCGAGCGGTGGCGTGGCATCGCGAAGAGCGGGCTCTGGGGATTGAACCGATGAGACGGAGGCAGATGGTACAGCCGGCTCAGGCGACGAATCGACGTTGGGGCAACCGGTGAGGCCACAGAGCAGCAGCCCGACAAGGACGACGACTATTCCATAGACCTTCCAGATTCGATCCATAGTGTCACGTTCGTACTACGAGGTACGGCAATAGAGTACGAACCCTAGCATGCACAATCTTGGAGGATCAATGAACCTGCGAGCAGGAGACTGAAACGGTCTGCCAGCAGCGCTCTCGCCTCGAAAGCATCCTCAACGTAGCCAGGGGCTACGCCTCCGGTGCTTCCATCGGCTGCGGCCTTGCTGGACAAACTGTTTGAGCATCCCGCGGGAACCTGTTCCTGTTAGGCGGAAATGGCTTTCCCATTGTCTGTGGGGCTGGAATTGTTGCTATCACCCATCCGCCAGCGTAGCATCCAACCTATTCATCTTGTAGAGAATGTTCCCCTGATCCGGCATCTCATACCTAGTCTGTAGGCAGGCATGAGGTGCCGGTTACGTCAGGACGAGCCAACGAGGTATCGCGTGGAATCCACAGTGGACCGGCTTGAGTTTGTCACAGTCGAAGGACTTCTCGCCTACGGAGAGATATTGGCGCGTCGCCCCGCTGGTGAGGGCGTGACGCTCCCACCCCTTTCGACGTCCTCAGTCGATCGACCACAACGAACTCGTGACGCTATGGAGAAGATCAGGGCGTTTGTGCAGTCTGCGCAAGGGGGCTTCTCCGGGGCAGAGGAATATCGAGCGGCCCGTCGCGCGTTGATCGATGAGGGTTGTCTGGGGGATGAACTGGTATTCTTTGCCGCCTGGAATGCGCTCCTTGCAGCAGACGAGTTGGCCCCGCTCTTTCGCGTGCCCGTCAGGTCCGTGCAGAAGCCGGCGCATCGCCGTCCGGTGGCGATCGTGCCGCGCGCGCAACTGACACCGCAGCTGGTCGAGGATCGTATCGTGCTGGATCTTGGTGAGGACCGGTTTTGGCTCCTGCCGCGAGACTTAACCGGCCGCACGCTCCTCTTCACGATGCGTCATGGTGTCTCCCGCGTGGAGAGCCATACCTATCGAGTTGGACGTCGTCTCGCGAACGTGCTGGATCCTGAGCGAGGCGTTCCCAAAGCCGACGCAGTGGGTGCAGCCCTGGCCAAGATGTTGGGACTGGTCGGACAACAATTGGACTTCCTGCACATTCACAACTATCTCGATCCACGCACCTTCGTCCATCTAGTGAGCCAGAGCCCCAATACGCGGCAATTGTATGAGCGGGTTATTGCGGCGCTGATGCAGGCGCAGGAACACCAGGCTGAGGCATTCCCACCCGCCTGCGATCCCGCCTTAGACTCCCAGGATTTCGGATGGGTCACAGGTCTGGAGAAGAAGGTGGAGGCCGAGGAGGCCGCACAGGCATTTGGCGTAGATGTACAGACGGCTAAGCGCCTGATTAAACATCCCCTTTACAGCTATCCGGGTGGGCATTCTTTTTTCGATGTCTATGTGGATATCGTCGATGGCTTCCGCCGGTTGGGTCAGTCTCACCAGGGGAAGGCCGTGTGT
>JBDSKU010000443.1:0-8360 GCA_039916745.1 Nitrospiraceae bacterium | reverse complement strand
GCCAGTTTCGCCACTTCGGCATATCGAGGTGGAGGGGGATTATCCTGAATTATTGAGGTCCCCGTCAAGCAAGGGGCTTGAATTACTTGGCTTGCGCCGCTCGTGAGGTCCAGAGATTAGCCTTCGCGATGTCCCTGGTGTCGCCGCTGATCACGATCCGTTCTCGGACGAGCCCGGCTGCGCCGAGCAACGGGGCTGCTGCGATCTTTGGCGCCTCATCGGCGATCAAGACATCGAACCGGACGCGACTGAAGAGGGGATCGCTCAGCACCCGCGATGCGGTGGTGACTACGAGCCGCCGATTTTGGATGAAGGCCTGGCGGTTGGTGTCTTCTTCTGCTGCGAGCAATTCACGGATCTTTTTCGTCCCGCCCAGATGGACGATGTCTTCTTTGAGCTCGTCAAACTCCGGCCGCATATCTTTCGGCACAGCGGCCTCCGGTACGAGTTCATCGATGCGCGCCTTGGCGACATCGAGTTCCCTCTTCAATTCGGCGCATTGACTCTCATACAGTTCGAGATATTGATGCAGCGATTCGACGTTTTTCCCGACGGCCTGCAGGCTGAGCCGTCGAAAAAGCGGGAGGTTCTCGTATTCAGCCAGCGTGGCAGTCACGTCTTTGATCTTGTTCTGTAAGTCGGTGAGCTGCGTGAGCAGTCGCCATTCCAGAAGGCGCACTTCATCGAGATCTTTTTGTTTCTGCCCCTTGTAGGCCAACACAGGGGTCAACTCTCGAAACCGCTCGTATTTGCGCCGGAGCGCGGCCTTGTCTGCGCGAGACTTGGCATAGAATTGGTGCATTTGGGCTTCGAACCCCAGTTCTTGAATCCCGATACCCTCGGCCTGGTGGGCCAAGGTCATTTCATAGCGACTGACCCAGGTCTTATACGTGAGCCCGGCGGCTTTCATGGCCCGTGCGATGGTTCCGACGAGTGCATCCGCCGCCTGGTGATCGGGACAGACCAATAGGATGCGCTTATTCGCACGAATCAGTTCAATGACGAGGACAGCCAATCGCTGCCGTCGTACCGAAAGCTCGTCTGACCAAATGGTCATGAGAATCGAGGAGCCAGGCCCTGTTCCGGACAGTTCCCCTGCTTCCGTCGTCGTCTCGAGGAGGGGAGCTAATCGGTCTGCCGGACCGAGCCGAAAGGCGTCTGGCTGCGCGAGCATGTCGCGCAATCGCTTGGCCGACGTGGCGAGAAGCCCGGCCCGGTCAGGAACCACAGTCGCGTTGGCGCAGGACTGTCCAATCGCATCGAACGTCTGCACAAGGATCACGTTACTTTGCCCGCCAAGTACCATGCCTTCTGTTGGTTCCATGTCGTCCGGAGGGATAATGGAGAGGGGCGTGTCATGTTCGATGGACGAGCCATGCGGGAGCGTCAGCTCATAGAGGTGCAGCGTGCCGATGGTATGTAGGCGTCGGGCTGCTACCTGCGTAATGGGCAGGTCAAGCGCCGTGGCGCTCATCCGTTTCTGCTCGGCTTCAAGCCGGAGTGCCCATGTCTCGATGAGGTCCCGCGCAGTCATGCGATCCTTGAAAAGTAGTTCTTGTGCAGCGTTGGCCATCATACGGTTGGCCATTGCGCCTGTCTAGCAGGATGCTGAAAAAATCTGCCAGCTCCGTTCCCTGCCGTCACCGAAACGTCTTCGCGCAGGCCATTGAGGTTTTGCTGAGCCAAAGTGGCTATTTCTCGGCCTGCTAGGCTGAGAATCGTGTGTCTGCTTGACCCCACCGAACAGTTCTATTAGCGTAAGGATTTTGCAGCGCCTACTCGACAGCCACTGGAGGACGTCATATATGCATGTAGTTGGACTTATGTCTGGGACATCCGGCGACGGAGTCGATGCCGCACTTGTGGATATTAGCGGGCGAGGCCGTACCGTGAAGGCGAGGACCCTGGCAGCCCATACGTTGGCATATCCACGTTCGTTACAGCAGCGTATTCTCTCCGCGTCTGTTTCCGGGACGGTCGCAGATATTTGTCATCTCAATGCGCTGCTCGGTGAATGGTTCGCCAATGCCGCGCTGCATGTGATTCGGCAGGCAAAACTTCAGCCAAGCGATGTGACGTTGATCGGTTCGCATGGGCAAACCGTGCACCACCTTCCGCATGGCGTTCATGCGCCGGGTGTCGGCTCAATTCGTTCAACCCTTCAAATTGCCGAGCCGGCAGTGATTGCCGAGCGAACGGGGATCACCACGGTTGCGAACTTTCGGCCGCGGGATATTGCTGCAGGAGGCCAAGGGGCTCCACTCACGCCCGCCGCGCATGCCCTGCTGTTGAAACATGCGCGCCGTGCACGGTTGGTTGTGAATCTTGGGGGCATCAGCAATGTGACTTATGTACCGAAGGGGGGGCGTCTGAGTGGAGTGCAGGCCTTCGATACGGGGCCGGCTAATATGGTGCTGGATAGTCTGATGGTGCGCGTGACCGACGGGCGACTATTGATGGACCGCGATGGAAAGTTAGCGATGAAGGGGCAGGTCGATTCACGATTGCTGAGCAAGTTGCTCGCCCACCCATTTCTGTCAAAACGACCCCCGAAATCGACCGGACGGGAAGCGTTTGGTCCTGATCTCATCGAGGAGCTGGTTGCGATTCAACAGCAACGGAGCCTCTCAATCGAGGATTTGTTGGCGACCTGCAGTATGTGGACGGCTAAGGCGGTGGGGACGTCGCGGCGGTGGATCAACGGGGAGATCGATGAGGTGGTGGTGGGCGGCGGTGGCGTCCGCAATCGGGCGATCATGACTCATCTCGCGACGGTGTTCGCTCCGGTGCCGGTTACCACATTCGAAGCATTGGGGTGGGATAGTAAGTCGTTTGAAGCGGTGGCTTTTGCATTGTTGGCCTATCAAACCGTGACCGGCCAATGGGGCAATATTCCGTCAGTGACGGGCGCCACGCATCCCGTGATCCTTGGCACGATTGTGCCGAATGGCCCTCGCTGGCGTGAATCCTTTCCTGTGCGATAGCGGCATGATGGAGAATATTGTCATTGGATTTGCCATCGCGTTCCTGGTGTTTCTGATTTGGCGCTTGATGATTTCATCAAGCAGTGAGCCGGTCAGGAAAGAGAGCGTAGTGATTCCCCCTGGCGTGACGCTGCGGCCTCAGCCCTTGCTGACCGACACCGACCTCATGCTCTACAATCTCATACGGTTGGCCGTGGAAGATCATTATCTTGTCTTTGCGAGGGTTCCGCTCTGGTCTGTTGTCAGCGTCGAGGCGGAGGGAAAGGTTCGGTCTCAGGTGTTGAGGCAGATCGCGCTGAAGCAACTCGACTTTGTATTGGTTCACCCAGGAACGAAGGCGGCCGAGCAGGTTGTGTTGCTTGAGGAAGGGTTCCCTCCTCAGCCAGATGAGGTCACTCGAACTCGCGAGATCCAGGCTGTTCTGCAGGCAGCGGGCATTACCTTGACCACTTTGAAGCCCAACACGTCTTATACAGTGCCTCAGCTGGCTCAAATGCTTGGCGTCGGCGAAGACGAGTGACCGCTAGGATACGGCTCTATTCGCCAGGGCCGGTGCCAACCAGCTGCGTTGCCGGTTCCACATCACGTATCGCGGCGACGTCAATGGCTTTCCTTGCCAGTTCGGCTTCTGCGCTCTCGGGATATTGATCGATGACTCGCTCGTACATCATGCGCGCTTTCTCATGATCCTTGATCTTGGCGTAGGTCTGACCAAGCTTGAGCGTGGACGCCGCAAGTTTTTGACTCATCGGATAGTCGGACACAACATTGTAAAAGGACTTCAGCGCTTCCTTATAGCGCCCTAGCCGGTACTGACATTCTCCCACCCAGTACTGTGCGTTGGCGGCCAAAGAGGATTGCCCGTGCAGTTCGAGGAAAAATCGAAACCCTGCCAGCGCAGCTTCGTAATCCCGATGTTTAAACTCTTCCATCACTCGATCATAGAGGTGTCGAGACGAGTCCTGCATGTGGGATGGTGCAGCGACAGCGGGATTGAAAGATAGCAGCACCGCAATGATTCCTGGGAGCACAATCTTCAGTGTTTTCATCGTAATGCCTCCATACTGCTCAGCCTGGTCTCCATACCGATATCCCCGTGATACCGCAATCGCCATGCCACCATACGAGCGATTCGGCATGGCTAAAACAGACGAGAATCCAGTAGTTTGACATCGTTCCATGGCAGAAGTTGCCGAGTGACGGTTCTGTCCGGATGACAGATTTGTACGATGTGTGTGCGGTTCCTGGCTTGACAAAATTGAGACTGCTATTGAGTTGAGGTGACGGCCGTCAATGGCTTGAGATGAACTTGACTTGTGTGGATGTGCCCGAAATAATGCCGCTCCTCATTTTGGGCCAGTGGCCGAGAGCAGAGTGCCAATCCTGTGAAGACGAAAAGATGTGAACATGAAGACTGAGCCTCCGCTGAATCCACTCGGGGGAAAGACCTTGATCGTCGATGCGAATGATGCCGACGCCTATCCGCGACCCAGTGCGGCGCTTCTCGATGCGGGCGAGCAGGATCAGGTGTTTGTTCGTCCCGGGATCTATGAGGACAAAGTCTTTGTCACGGGACGACCGATACATTTGATTGGAGCCGGTCGAGATGAAGTGCAGATTTTTTCCCGCCGTGGGGGGCCTCTCTATCTCCAGCAGGTCCCAAGTGGGCGCATCTCTGGCATCACGTTTCGATACGTCGGAAGTGACCAAAATTCTGCGATGAACTTGCTCGACTCCTCTTGTACGGTGACCCAATGCCGTGCCACGGAAGGTATTCTCTCCGGCGTGGTGATCTATGGGCCGCAATCACGACTGACGTTTGTCGGAAATGAAGTTTGTGGCAACCGGGAATCGGGGATATTTGTGTTTGCCGGAGCACAGCCGAGGATTGCCGACAATGTCTGCAGGGGCAACCACCATTTCGGCATTGCAGTCCGGGATTCAGGAAGCCATCCGGAGCTCGTCAGAAACCAGTGCCGTGAAAACATGCTGAGCGGGATTCTCCTCTTCCATCACGCGGAAGCGCTTCTCGTCGATAATACGTGCAGTGAGAATCAGCATTGGGGGATTATGATGACTCCCGACTCCCACCCTACTCCCGGTCAGGAGGCACTCGACACCTCAAACATTCTTGCCCCCAATCCGCGAGGAACCGTGATCGTGACAGACCAGCCGCTGGGTGACATCGGACGGTGACGAGGGGGTGTCGAGTATACCTGCCATCTAGGCTGGGTGCATAGAATGAAAAAGAGAAAGTCGAGAAGGACAGGACGTTTATACTGGCCCTCAATACTTGTGATGCCAGCAGTCTGTGGCTATGTTATGCGGGGAGATTCGGAAGGTGCGTCTCAGCGGCTTCGTGAAGGTGAAAGCTGTTACCGCCGTGCTGTTTGGCTCGATACATTGCCGTGTCGGCATGTTTCAATAATTCGTCGACGGGATGATCGTCGTGCGGATAAATCGTCACGCCAATGCTGACTCCGATGGAGATGTGATGGCTCTGTAGTTCGAATGGCGTGGCGATCGACTCCGTGATGCGTTTCGCCACCACCAGGATATTCTGGTCAGAGGAAACGCCTTCTAGGATAATTGTGAATTCGTCCCCGCCCATCCGGGCCACGGTATCGACTTCACGCACACAGGTCTTGAGACGCTCCGATACGGCCTTAAGCAGGTCGTCACCCATGTCGTGCCCGAAGGTATCATTCACGGCCTTGAACCGATCGAGATCGAGAAGCATGAGGCCAATCGGTTGTTGCAACCGCTTGCTTCGAGCCATGGCTTGAAGCAGCCGATCACGAAAGAGGCTACGATTCACCAGCCCGGTCAAGTGATCGTACTGCGCGAGGTAGGTCAGGCGTTCTTCTGAGCGTTTCCGTTCAATCGCATAACGGACGGCACGAGCTAACAGCTCGGGATGACCCTGCCCTTTGACAAGGTAATCTTGCGCCCCCTGTTGAACGGCTTGAAGCGCCAGGCTTTGGTCGCTTACACCGCTTAGGACGACCACCGGGATTGTTGGACTTGTCGCGTGGACTTGCCTGACGGTCGGGAGACCGAAGGCATCGGGGAGAGACAGGTCCAAGAGCACTGCGTCGAACCGGTCACGACCAAGTAGCGCAAGTCCCTCTCCCAGCGTTTTCACGCGAGTTACCCTGAATTCCTCGATGCTCCATTCAGACAGGAGATCTTGCGTGAGTTGCGCGTCGACATCATTGTCTTCGACGAGGAGCACTTTGATCATCCAACTCCCTCGCTGCCGAGTGAATCCGTCTCGTTCGGCGTCTCGTGCCTTGTCAGCTGCTTCTGAGGAACATGCAAGATTCGGCAGTGTGATTATAGCCAAGAGGAGAGGGCGGACAAAGCAAATGCAGAAAACCTGTGAGGTTCTCTTCCGGGTTCAGGACATAGCCGCCCCTTGTAAGCAGATGCAATCCAACGCAATTCCTTCCATGGTCGTTCCATTAGGGGCGGTCATGAGGAATTGTGAAGGACGATTCGGATGCAGCGTCCTGGTTCTACGCTACATGAAGTGCTTCAGCTCGGCGCCGAACTTCCTCAGCTTTTTGTGACTGTCCTAGGTTGTCATAGAGCGAGGCGATGTTTGCATGCAAGTGCGACAAGAGTTGTCCCAACTGGGCTTCTTGTGCGATCACGTTTGCTTCAAGCGCCAGCTTCTTTTCCTCGCTCCGGCGGAAGCGTTCCTCAAGTCGCTGTACAAGCTGGACCCAGCCTTTGACCTTGCCAGAATCTAAGTCGGGAATGGTCGGCAGGGCTTCGGCGCGATCGAGGGACTTTTCTGTTTGATTCATCCAATTGATGAACACGAGAAAATCCCCAAGCGTAATTTTCAGTGCGGATGAGGCGCCTTCTTCTTCGATGACCAGGTCTTCCATGGCAACTCCTTCTAGATGAAATTATTACGAATACTGTGCGGCCGACGAATCAAACACGTCTGCTAATGTGCCGATGAACGTTGCTGCTATCGGTCCCAGAAGTGAGTAGCGCGGCGAGCTCAACCTGAGCCACCTCCTTTCGCAGGTTTGGGATTTTAGCCGGAAGTAGAGAGGAGTCCAAGAATGGACAACTCATAGGCTACATCCAGTAGTATTAGCCGAGTGATACTGCTCCTGCAGTGGTATTGTCAACAGCTCTCTTGGGGGATTGATAAGAAGAAATCTCTGTTAGATTTTCAGGAATGGGGGTGAACCCAAAAAGAGCGGGAAGCAGGCGCTACTATCCTTGAGGTGAGAGGGGGGGAACGTTCGGATAGGGCCCGCGTGGGAGGCGTTCGGAGCCGATGGCTCCTTCGCAAGCATACCCTGGCTCGAAGGGCCAGAGGAGGGATCGACCTTCCCAGGAACCTTTCACCTGAATGGTACTTAGCGAGACCCCAAGCCGGTCTGCTTCCTCGTGCATCGTGGCGAGGCAGCCTTCGTAGGAATAAGCTCGACGACCGAGGATGATTGGGTTGCCTGTCTGGTTATGGAACACCGTATAGGACTCAGCGCAGCCAGCGAGGAACAGTATCATGGTGAGCAGAATGCCTCTTGTCATGTGCGTTCCCCCTTACCAGCTGATCCGACGACTAAGAGCGCGCCTCTTGCCATGTACGGGACTGAGGTAGCTGAGCGAGAGAAACCTCTTTTTTGACCAGCCGACCTAAGTGGACTTGGTCTTCACCAGGCATTTGGATAAATTCGACACCGAACTGCCGGCCCTCGCACCAGCACACTTTAGCTAACCCGACTCGGAGCGGAGACGGGGCATCAGGAACGAGTATTCTCATCTCAAGATTAGGAGCCTGGCTGCACTCGCTCTCGACTGTGAATGGCGCAGCCAGGGACAGATACATTGAGTACGGTTCCCTCCCCCACATAGGCCTCACCGGCAAATACAACGGGGAAGTGCGTGTAGACTCGTTCACAGTACCGAAGCTTCGTCATGATAACCGGTTCCTTCGCGGTCAGACACCAGAGCGTAGCACAGTCTTTCTTGGGGAGGCGAGAGACCTCCTCATTAAAAGCATAGATCCCATCCGCATTCCCCTGCGAAAATGGGGGGTGACTGGTAGCCGCAAGCCATTGGAATCATGGCAGAGTCAATGATTTATCCTCCCTGCAAGGTGGTATAGAAACTGCGCTTACGGCGACAGAGGATCGAGTGAGCTCCCGAGTAACATGAAGGCCGAGCCATGGAGTGACAGAGGTTTCGGCATAGGGAGGAGACAAGATGAACAGGGTTGAGACTGGACTTCCCAGGCTTTTACGGACACTTTACGCCTGGTTCGATACGGCTTCAAACGCCTCCGGACTGACCCCGCTCAGATGGCTGTGTCGACGGGTGCGATTATAGAACATCTCGATGTAATCGTAG
>JBDSKU010000442.1:0-10190 GCA_039916745.1 Nitrospiraceae bacterium | reverse complement strand
AATAAGAGCCCTTGATGTTCCAAATCGGTGAGACCGTCCCAGGGCTGTTGCAACGCCTTGAGCGCCAGACGGCGTTTGAATTGGGCTGGGATTTTTTCGACTGTTTCATGTGCGGCGATCAGGTCTCGATGATGGGATCCCGTCAGTTGCTCGAAGTCCTTGCGTACGGTAGGCGCCAGTCTATCGAGTGCCGAGTCTCGCATGTGGCTGGTGGGCGTGGCGGCGGAAGGTCCTAGCAGCCCGAAGAATCCTTGCACTGTGCTGCAACCAGGCAGCCATAGGAGGAGGGGCAGACTTATGAGCAGCCGCAGGCATCGTGTCATCGTTTCTGTCTCCAGCAGGGGAGAGGGATCATGCGTGATGATCAGGTAATGGACTTGTTTTTCGCATCGATCCCGACACTATCTGAAATTCATAGAGGCGACATTCCAGTGGACCATTGAAGAGCGGAATGCGTTTCGATGGTGCGAGGCCGATTAACTTCGGGACTCGTAAATCGCCGGTAAAGATATAGGCGCGCCATCCATTGAAGCGCTGTTTCAGCCAGTCGCCCAGCTTGGGATAGAACGCATCCAGTTCTTCGGGTCGGCTGAGTCGGACTCCATAGGGGGGATTGATCAGGATCACGCCCTGTTCAGCCGGCGCCTCAAGGGCGAGGACGTCGCTTTGTCGCAGGCGGATATCGAACGCGACCCCCGCCCCCTGAAACGTCCGCTGGGCGATCTTCACCGCAGCGGGGTCCTGGTCGGACGCATAGATGGCCGCTGGTACCTCTGCCAGCTGTTTCACCCGTGAGGCTTCGCGCAGATGGCCCCACCGTTTGGGGTCGTGGACGATCAAGCGCTCAAAGGCAAATGTCCGCGACTGCCCCGGTGCGATCCGGCGTGCCATCATCGCCGCTTCGAGCGGGATCGTTCCGCCGCCGCACATGGGGTCGAGCAACACCTCCTTGGGCGTCCACCCAGCGAGTCGCAGCAAGCCTGCCGCTAAGTTCTCTCGCAACGGGGCCTCGACGGACACCACTCGATGGCCTCGCTTAAAGAGCGGGTCACCGGAGGTGTCCAGATAGAAGGTCACCGTGGACTCATCGAGGAACGCATCAATCCGGAGGTTCGGGTTGTGGGTGTCGACATTCGGCCTCTTGTGCCGCACCGCCATGAACTTATCGCAGACGGCGTCTTTGATACGCAGTGTGATGAAGTCCAGGCTGGTGAGTGGACAACGGCGCGCACTCACTTTTACCTTGATGGTTTGTGACGAGGTGAACCAGTCCGGCCAGGCAAGGCTATAGGCGGCGCGGTAGACATCGTCTTCCGAGAGATAGGGGGCCTGTCCGACTTCCCAGAGCACGCGGCTGGCAATGTGACTCTTGAGATTGACCCAGTACATCGTGGCCCAGGGAGCCAGGAACGCGATCCCTCCGTCCGTCTTTGTGGTCATCGGCACGCCAAGGTCGTGGAGTTCCTGTTCGAGGACGCCCTCCAGCCCACTCGGGCAGGGTGCAAAGAACCGTAGTTTTGTGCTATCCATTTGCGATCACCATCCCACTGAGCTTCGCGATGAACTATTGCAGCGCCTGCGGCACGTCTGTGACGAAGAAAATTCCAGCCGGAGACAATCGTCTGCGGTTTGTGTGCGATTCATGCCAGACTATTCATTACCATAATCCGAAAATCGTCGCAGGCTGTATTCCGGAGTGGGAAGACCAAATCCTTCTCTGTCGGCGCGGGATCGAACCCAAATCCGGCCTCTGGACCTTTCCCGCGGGCTTTATGGAAATCGGCGAGAGCACCGAACAGGCGGCCGCTCGGGAGACGTTCGAAGAAGCGCAAGCGCGGGTGGAGCGGATTGCGCTCTTTGCGGTTCTGAGTCTCCCGCACATCGGTCAGGCGTATCTGGTCTTTCGAGGGCCGATGGTTTCACCTGAATTCGGGGTTGGTGAAGAAAGCCTTGAAGTCCAATTGTTCACGCTTTCCGCCATCCCCTGGGATGAAATCGCCTTCCCTGTGGTGAAGGAAGCGCTTCGCCGTTACGTCGACGATGTCACGCGGGGTACGTTTCAGGTCCATGTGGCGAGCTTGCCAGACCGACTCATCTAGCCGTTCTCAGGATGCTGAAACAGGCCTCCAGCTTCGTTCTCGCATCGTTCAGACTCTCAACGTACCACAATGGTACGCCTCGGTCCTTCACTCGCTGCGGCCTTGCTGGAGGGCCTGTTTGAGCATCCTGCAGGCTTGTGCCATGTGGCCGTTGATATGCTTCAATAGCTATTCCGCAACCGACTAGAATTCTTCATCAGTTCAGTGTGGGAATGGTGAGGAGTGGCCGGCTGCGGCCCTCGCCATCGTGGAGAAAGCGAAATCCGCCGGTCTCGGTGTAGTCGACTGTCACCCCTTCCATCCGTGGCGCACTTCGCCGATCCACTGCTATCGTGAGACCGTCGACTTCCTGGACGTCATCATCTGGCTGGGCCGTTGCTTCCAACGTAATATTAAAGCTTAAGCGTGACTCGTCCAGGTCTCGTACGGACACGCGGACGATTGGATCCTCGGGATGGTTGACTCGGATCGATTTCAGCTTTGCGATGGCGGCAACTGTGATGGCAATCATGCACGAAGCTCCCTTTGGCGAACGATGCGGTGAATGTCGACCAGGTGATCGTCCCGATCGATGGAGTAAAATATTCGCCACTCCTCGACCGCATATTTGGAAAGGCCTGACAGGTCCGGCGTGATCGGTTCGTGTCTTAAGTTATCGATGTTGGAGGCAATCCATTTGGTCTTGTCCAGGAGCCGCTGTGCCATGGCCGGATCAAGGTTTGAAAGATCGTGGAGAACCGCTGATCGATAGGCGAGTCGGTACCAGGCCATGATGTTTTTACCAGCGGAGTCCGAGCTGATCCGCGAGGTCTTCGCCGGAGAGTCTTTCCGTGCTGGAGAGGGATTCTTTCAGGCGGGCGCGCAATTCCTCGCTCAGCTGGAGTCCGAGGTCAGGATCACCCAGTAATTCACGCAGGCGATCGTCGACAATCCCGCGTACGAGTTCTTTGAGTTGTGTCGGGGAAAGTTGGGCGAGGTCCATATAGACGGAGGATACGGAGGCGGATGCCTAAAATGCAACTAGAGAGGGTGATCTACTGAAGGCCGGCTTTGGGTTGGAGCTGCTTTATCATGAGGCTCAAGCGGTCTTGCTGTGGGGCGGCTATGGTCAGAAACTCTATTCCGATGCCGGCGGATCCAGACCAGCGTATGGTGGCATTGTTGATCACGATCGGTTGAGATTCGCCTGGAATATGTAATTGGATGGCGATCTGCATGCCAGTAAATGGGCTGATCAGACTCTCCACACGACATCCCTTGGCCGAAAGATCTCGGACTGACCCTGTATGGCGGAAGTGATTCTGGTGCACTAAGGTGCTGGAGAGCGACACGGGAAATCTGGGATGCTTTCTTGTGACCATAACGGTGCTCTGAGTTGGTTCCTCTAGGCGATGATCGTCTAGAAATGTAGCAGGGAATCCCTCCAGATAGCGAGAGGGCGCCGTTGCTCCATTCAAACGGTTGCTGTCAGGCGCCTAGTCATTCCTCTCTGAAAATACTATGAAAGAAGGGATGGTTGTCAAATAAATGTAGCGTTCTGAGCGTTCTGATGGTGAAGCCTTGGCGCGGAGTGGTAAGCGAGCGAGAGCTATGATAAAAATTCTGGTCGCAAATCATTGATGAAGCCAAATGGCATGCAGGACCGTTCTATCTGTGGAAGTTTTTTTTGGCTATTTCTATTCTCAACCGAACCGCATGGAGGATTCGAGTGATGGCACGATTGGCATTCCTACGAGGCGTCTGTTCTGTTTGTGTGCTCTCTTTGGGCATCATGGGTTCTCAAGCCTTGGCCGAGTCTTCCAAGCCTGATGTCGGGACGACTGTTGCTGCTGGGAGCGTCGTTTCGTTGGCATATACGTTGACGCTCGAGGATCGATCCGTGCTTGAATCCAACGTCGGCAAGGAGCCGATGACCTATACGCAGGGTGCGCATGAGATTGTTCCCGGATTAGAAATGGCCATGGAAGGTATGAAGAAAGGGGAACACAAACATGTCATCGTGGCTCCCGCTGATGGCTATGGACCGTTTGACCCAGAAGCTCTTCGAGAGGTGAAGAAGGAACTCATTCCGGCTGCAGCGCAGAAAGTGGGCACCCAGCTTCAAGGTCAGTCTGGCGATGGAACAACTGCGTTTCCTATTGTGAAAGAAATCAAACCCGAAACGGTTGTGCTCGATTTCAACCATCCGCTAGCAGGGAAGACGTTGCACTTTGACGTGACCGTTCTGGCCATTACTGGGGGGCAAGTTCCAGCGCAGCCTGAGAAGTAATCGCCGGGATGAGGGTTCCTTGCACATGAGTCGTCGCGCACTGTGCGATCCAGCTACATTTGATTTTCGGTGGGGGCACTTCTAGAATGCCGCATTTGGATTAACGCTGTGATGCCCACCAGTTCTCGCTCTCGGACAACCTCTGCACCTAAAAAGAAGGCTCGTAAGAAGTCTCTCGGCCTCGACGCGTCGCACAAGCGCCGTTTTCAGACCAGGCTGCTGAAGTGGTACTCGAAACATGGCCGCGATCTGCCTTGGCGAAAGACCTCTGATCCCTATCACATTCTGGTCTCTGAAGTGATGTTGCAACAGACCCAGGTCGATCGGGTGATTCCGAAGTACCATGAGTTTCTGGGTCGTTACCCAAGCTTTGAAGAGTTGGCTGACGCACCGGTTTCGGATGTGAAGAAGACGTGGTATCCGCTAGGCTATAATATTCGGCCCGAACGACTGCATAGTATCGCCTGCGAGACGGTTGAGCGCTATGGGGGGCAGCTTCCGAGCGATGCGGAGGAGTTGCTGTCGTTCAAAGGAATTGGACGGTACACGGCCGGTGCCATTCGATCATTCGCGTTTAACGAAGATGCGCCGATCTTGGACACCAACGTGATTCGGGTGTTGCATCGGGTGTTCATCGCCAAGGGCGATCCCAAAACGCAGAAGCCTAAGCTTTGGGAGTTGTCTGAAGCTCTCATTCCACGTGGAAAGGGCTATGACTTTAACCAGGCGATTATGGATTTTGGAGCGACCTGCTGTACGGCGAGAAATCCCTCCTGTCGGCAATGTCCGATGAAGTCATTCTGCAAGACCTATCCCTTCGATGGTCAGTAGCACGGAACGTCGGTACGCTGGTACGCTATGAAGATCGTTGAAGTCGCTGCTGGGCTTATTTATCGTGAGGGCCGCTACTTGATTGCCCGGCGGAAAGCGGGCGTGCATTTGGCTGGGTTCTGGGAGTTCCCAGGCGGGAAGCGCGAGGCTGGTGAAACGTTGGAAGAATGTCTGCAGCGCGAGTTGTTCGAAGAACTGAATATTCGTATCGATGTGCCGTTGCCCTTCCAGATCATTCGGCACCAGTACCCTGAGAAGACTGTGGAGCTGCATTTTTTTATTTGTCGAATTGAAAGCGGAAATGCCACAGCGATAGATTGCGCGGAGATTCGATGGGTCTGGCCGTACGAACTGGACGCCTTCGAGTTTCCCCCGGCAGACCGTCCGGTTGTTGAGGCGTTACAGCGTCAGACTATGGGATAGGAATTATGAAAGTCGTTCTGGACATTGAGACGATTCAAGCGCCTCGGGAAGAATGGGCTAGGCTGGCCGGGAAAATTCCGGAGGACAATGCATTCGAACCAGCAGATGGGAGCTACGATTTATTCACGGCTGGGGCTGCCGATGAACGACGTCGCATCGACGATGAGCAATATGCAAAGTCCGCTTTCGATGGCACCTTCAGTCAGATTGTCTGTATCGGGTTATTGGAATTTTCAGACCAACTAGAGCCTCGTGGAGCGGTGGCTTGGTTTGGAGGGGATGAGCGGGAGCTGCTGCGGCAGTTCTGGAGCCGATTGGCGCAGAACCGCCCGTCGCTCTTTATTACCCATAACGGCCTGGGCTTCGACCTGCCGTTTATTCGGAAGCGATCGATGATCCATCAAGTGAGGCCGAGCGTCGAGGTGAATCTCGCCAAGTTCAGGACGGAGCCCGTCTATGACACGATGGCAGTCTGGAGCAATTGGGATACCCGCGGGTGGGTAAAACTCGATGTGCTGGCGAGAGCGTTGAATGTCGAAACGAAGTCTGGGAGCGGGTCGCAGGTGGCCGAGATGTGGGAGAAGGGACAGGGACTCGAGCTGGCTCGGTACTGTCTGCAAGATACGTATGTGACGTATGCCTGTTATTGCCGGATGAATTTCCGACAGCCCCTGTCCAGCGAAGTGGTCTTACTCCAACCGGAACTGCTGAACGTCGGTTGAGGAACGTTAGCGTGTCTGAGTCGCCTCAGCTGTTTTTTTCTTCGGTGCCGGTTTTGCCGATACCTTGGTTGACATAATCGCTTTTATTTCCTCAGCTCGTTCCCGCAGTTCACGCTTCATCCATTCCGATTCCTTGCGCAGCATATTGATCTCGGTATCCTTCTTGGCAAGCGCTTCTTTGGCTTTTCCCAATTCACCGAGCTGCTGAGCGGTCAGTTCGCTCTCGCTCATATTGGCTGACACCGCCTGAGCTTTCACCGGAGCGGCTGCCGCCATGGGAGTGCTCGGCGTGGCGTTTGCGATTGGCATGGCGGCAGGCATCGGCGTCTTGGCCAACGCATGATAGTCGATGACCATTGAGATGGCCCCAGTGGCGCCACCAGCGGCATAGGCCGGAGCCGGCTCGATGCGAGCCATGGACTCAGGAAGGAACGCTGTCGACTTGGCGCCCTTTCCTATGGTGAGGTAGATCGATCCTTTCGAGACATAAATACTGCCCGTGGTGGGTTCAGAGCCTGACCCTGCCGATGAGGATACGCGGAACCCGACAAGCTGTTCAGGTTTCGCCTTTGACAAGCCTTGTGCGAGCAGGGGAGAAAGAAACGCTGCATCCTCATCGCTGAACATTCTCATCGGCTTGCTGCCACCAGCGGACAGTTTCGAAGTTCCGCTCATGCCGTCATTGCCGTATATCCCTTTCACGATCTTTGTAATGGTCTGTTGATCGATCACCGCCGGATGGCTGGCTTCAAACGACCAATCGGTCACTTCCTCCAGGGTCACGCTGCCCTTTGTATTGTGCGCCAGTTTTGTCCCACTAGCACAGCCACTGATGGCTAGGGTAAGAGCGGTAATTCCGACGAGGCTCTTCAGGATAGAGTTCTGCACATTCCTTGGTCTGAGGTCGTTTGTCATCGAGGCTCTCCTTCTTTCAGGACGGGTGTGTGTGGCGATTTCAGCGAACCGCGATGTTTCGACGGCTTCGGAACTACCAGATTCCCAGGCCCATTAATGTCACGCTCAGCGCAATCCATCCGAAGAGTCCCATCGCAATGATGGTCTCAAGGCTTGTGGAGGCATCTGTTTTTTCGTTGGCGCTGTGATGTTGATTCTCGATCATGGCTATTCTCCAAGGAGTGAGTGTGGGAAATGCGTATAAGTGATTATTTCTAAAGCAAAGGCTATGCCTTTATATGGCAAGGAAGCTGGAGCAAGAGGTGAGGGAGGGTCTTGAAGGAGGAATACGGACAGGATGTTCCTTCTGTCCGTCAAGTAATTAGACGATCAACCAGACGAGATATATATCAATAAGTCGCTGATCTGCTTAGATAGTTACACATTTAATTCAGATAGTTTATTGCAGAATAAGAAGGTGAAATGGTCTCCTTTTTTTGGAGATTTATTGAGAATGAGGAGCGAGTGGGCAAAATATGCCTGCTTAGTAGAGGAGTCAGATGGCCTGCGGCGGAGGCAGATTTCGTACAGCGGTGTTCGTTTTTGGATCTGCACCTGCAGACATAGCCTTTGGGGAAGGGATGACCGGAACGATTTAACTTACTGGCGGACATTCTGCGTACAAGGTTGTGGACGACGCATCGTAAATGGCAAGGGAGAGCATGTCTCCCGGCTTGGAAGGTACTGCACCCTTATCCCAAATGACGGTGATGTTGCCATCTGATTTGCCCATGCCCTGTGCGGCTGAGCGTTTGGCATCCCCCTCGACCAAGATGGGGAGAGTGCGCTTGAGATATTCCCGGTTCCGTTCGTAGGAAATGCTCCGTTGGAGATCGAAGAGTCGCGTTACGCGTTCAGTCTTTACCGAATCGGGAACATCGTCAGGAAACTTGCGTGCCGCGATGGTGTTCTTTCGTTCGGAATATTTAAAGATAAACGCCGAGTGAAACCGTATGTCTTCAAGAAGCCGGTATGTCTCGGCAAAGTCTTCTTCGCTCTCCCCACAGAAGCCTCCAATGATATCGGTGCTAAGGACGATGTCAGACTGCAGGGTGCGGATACGGTCGACCAAGGCACGATACTCGTTATTGGTATAGGTGCGATTCATCAAGCCAAGGATGCGATTACTGCCTGATTGAAGCGGTAAATGAATTTGTTTGCAGATGCGGGGATGCGACACGACGGCCTCTAATAATGAAAGCGGAAAATCTTTGGGGTGCGGGGACGTGAATCTCACCCGTTCGATGCCCGGCACATCCGCGACGGCCGTGATCAACCGTGCAAAATCCCAGTTGTCGAATCGATATGAATTGACATTTTGTCCGAGGAGCGTGATCTGTTTAAACCCTTGCTCGGCGATCCGGCGAGTTTCCTGCACGATGCCCTCCGGGTCACGGGAGCGTTCCCGCCCTCTGGTATAGGGGACCACACAGAAACTGCAGAAGTTGTCGCAGCCTCGCATGACGGCAATCCAGGCATTCACCTTGTCGTTTCGATCAGGTATGACATCGTGGTAGGTCTCATATTCTGAAAGGTCGACTGCGATTCCCTTTTGATCCAGTCCTTCTGCTTGCGAGAGCATGGCGTTTCGAATCAACATGGGCAGCTGGCGATAGGCGTCAGGACCGGCGAGGACATCCACGAGTGGCTGGATGTCTGTCAGCTCTTCTTTGAGGTTTTGGGCCATACAACCCAACACTCCAACGACCAATGGGCGTTGGCGCTTGAGTTTTTTGTGCTCAGATAAGTGTTTATACACTTTGTTATGGGCATTCTCGCGAATGGCGCAGGTATTCATGAGAATGACGTCTGCACGTTCCCGCTCGTCGGTAAACACAAATCCATCCTGTTTCATCAGTGAGCGAACGAGTTCCGAGTCGTACTCGTTCATCTGACAACCGAAGGTCTCAAGATGAACCTGGGTTGGTGCGAACGTGGGCTTCACCATCTCGATAGGTTTGATCATAGCGGCGCCATTATAGGAAGATTTTCGTGATAGGAGCAAGGCGCTTTGGCAAATAGGTGGCATTGTGATCTGGTCTCGGTTGAAGGGCTTCGTATCCCATGGTAGGATCTTGTTCGTCGTTGCCAGCTCACTATACCGCGAGTCTTTTGTGACACCTTCACCGTTGGTCGCTTCCATTCTCACCTTCTTTCTATTTCTCCTCCCCGGGGCAGGAGGGTGGACGAAGGAAATCCTACCCATCGAGCCGGATCTCAGTACCAGAATCGAAGAACATTACGATCACGAAGCCCGACTCTTTCTCATGCTCTATTCTCTGCATGGGAACGGCACAGTCGATTATGTCACCGGGCGTCTCGTTCAGGAATATTCCAGGAGTAGTTACGGCAATCCTGTCTATCAGACTGAGGCCTATCCCTTGTTCTATTGGTGGAACCACACCATGTATAACGATCCGGAGCAGGATGGCGTGAATGGTAATGAACGGGTCTATCAAGAAAATATGGAGTTCGATACTTCCCGCTATAAGCCCTGCAGCTTCAATGGGCAACCCTGCTGAGTTTCAGTGTGCGACTGCGTGACAATTGTGCCGTGGCGTATGGCCAATGTTTTCCCGCCAGACCTTTTTTGAGAATCTCCGAGTCTCTCTTCTCTTCCGATGATATGCTACGCCCCCATGCATACTGAAACGACTCGATGAAAACCTCATCGCTCATGGAGACGCTTGCGAATCGACGCATCGGCATCATGTTGCCTTTAGGGTTTGCATCGGGGTTACCATTGGCTCTCACAGCAGGAACGCTGCAGGCTTGGCTGACGGTTGTCGGCTTCGACCTGAAGACCATCGGCATCTTTACGCTCGTCGGTCTCCCGTACGCACTGAAGTTCTTGTGGGCTCCGCTGATGGATCGTATGGTCCCACCCTGGCT
>JBDSKU010000441.1:0-4356 GCA_039916745.1 Nitrospiraceae bacterium | reverse complement strand
GGATTGTCGAGCGGGACCGGCGCACAGCCATGTCCTTTTTCGCAGACGAAGTCGTATTTGACGGCCGGTTGGTGACAGCTGAAGCATGTCACTCCTTGGAAATTCACTACGTTGTCTCCCCGGGTTTTGATTTTGGTGCCCTGTGTCGAGAGGTCCAGGTCAAAAAACTCCCAACCGTTGGTCTCGGGAAATTTCTGGCGCGGGTGCTTGACCATCGCCTCGCCCGGCAGGAGCTGGAGAAACGTGCCGACCGGATACTCTTTATCTGCCACGCTGTTCTTGAAAATTCGCACGGCTTCCTTGAGTTTCTCGGGATCGGCATGCTTGATGTAGGTGTTTCTGACTTTGGTCCCATCCGTAATGCAGATGAATGAGCTCTCGGACACCGTGACGTCTTCGGCATAGAGGCTGGATGCCATGGCGAGTCCCAATGCGGAAGCCACGACGATCCTCATGCAGACCAGACTCGACTTCCGCGATATGGAGGTGATGACAGGGCGCATGTCAGTACTCCCTTCTGCTTGAGGTGAATGGCGCGGCAGGCTGAGCCGGCCCATGTGTCTTGCAATATTGTAATCGTGAGAGAGGCAAGATTCATCTGCTCCTTTACCAGCAAGATCGCCTTCCCATAGTTGACTCTGTTTTCTTCCCAACGTAGCCTATCTCAATTTTTCCGCTCTCAACCGGTTGTGCACGATGAGGAAGGGGGAAGGATGGAGGGGCTGCATCAGCTCGAGATCGTCATCCTGCTGCTCGCAGTGGTGTTGGCGCTGACGACGGTCGCTCAGAAGATTTTCATTCCCTATCCCATTCTTCTTGTGATCGGTGGATTGGTCCTTGGTATGGTTCCAAGGCTCCCGGCAGTCACGCTCAGTCCTGATCTCGTCTTTCTGGTCTTTCTGCCGCCTATCCTTTGGTCCGCCGCCTATTTTACCTCGTGGCGTGAGTTTCGAGACAATCTCAGGCCGATTTCATTGCTGGCGGTCGGGCTCGTGCTGGCGACGACGGCTGCGGTCGCGGCGGTTGTGCATGCGATGCTGCCGGGTATCGGATGGGCCGGAGCCATCGCGTTGGGCGCCATTGTCTCTCCGCCGGATGCTGTGTCGGCGACGGCGATTGCACGGCGTCTGCGCATTCCTCGCCGTATTGTCACGATCCTCGAAGGCGAAAGTTTGGTGAACGATGCCACGGCGCTCGTGTTGTACCGTGTTGCCGTCGGTGCAGCCGTGGGCGGGAGTTTTGCGCTGGGTGACGCGCTGCTGCAGTTCGTCTTTGCCGCCGTGGTGGGCGTGGCCCTTGGATTTGCCGTGGGCATGGCCGTACGCTGGGCGCTCTGTGCCACGGAGGGCAGCTTTACTCAGATTGCGATCACATTGCTGGCTCCGTATATCGCGTGGGTGTTGGGCGAATTGACGCATGCGTCCGCGGTGCTCGCCTGCGTCACGGGAGGCCTGCATGTGCGGCAACATTTTAGTGCGGCAGTGGCGCCGACCACGCGGCTGCAGGCTCGTGCGGTGTGGGACCTGCTTATCTTTATGCTGAACGGCTTCATTTTCATCCTCATCGGTCTGCAGCTTGGTGGGTTGCTTGAGGCTGTACCGTCCGGTCAGTTCAGGCTGCTGCTCATTGTCGGTGCACTGGTGAGCGTCACGGCCATTGTCGTCCGTTTGGGATGGGTGCCCTTGGCGGCGGTCCTTCCCCGGCTGCTGATCCCTTCGTTACGCGTGCGCGACCCGATGCCGCCCTGGCCTCCTCTTTTTCTGATCGGCTGGACCGGGATGCGAGGGATCGTCACGTTGGCGGCCGCGTTGGCGTTACCGGTCACGACTGCTTCCGGACAGCCGTTTCCCTTTCGAGCCGAAATCATCTTGATCAGTTTTTCGGTGATCCTGGCCACGCTGGTGCTGCAGGGGCTCTCGCTGACCCCGTTGATTCGGGTATTGAAACTCGAAGAGGACCGCGGGCAGGAGCAGGAAGAACGGAAGGCACGCGAGCATGCGGCCACGGCTGCGGTACGACGGTTGGACGAATTGGCAGGGGAGGAGTGGTTGACCGAGGACCATATCGGTCGGCTGCGTGTCCATTACGGCCGGCAACTGGAACGCTTCGCGAGTTCCGGTACCGTGGACCCGGACTGTTCTCTGGAGTCAGGCGGCATCTTTCGGCGGTTGCGGCATGAAACCTTATCGGCGGAGCGCCTGGCCCTGATCGCTCTGCGCAATGACGGAACGATCGGTGACGAACTGCTGCATCGTCTGGAGTACGAGCTCGATGTCGAGGCGTTGCGTCTCGGGATCGGAGAACGCCGAGTCGCGAGATGACGGTGCGTGGAATGAGGAACGGTGTCGGGATTCTTTCGCCTCGCTCGCGGCGGCGACCGCTGCTCCGACTCGGACTTATTTGGAGGTGAGCGTGCGGGGGTCGATGGTGTGTCCGGTTGCGGCGCCTTCTATGCTCGCGAGATAGGCTTGTGCGACGGCGGCGGCAGGCATGCCGGGTGACGGGTCCATCTTCCGTGCGACCAAGGTTTCGGTGACCCAGGGCGGGCTTACGACATTGATGCGAATGCCACGCGGGAGTTCCAAGGCGGCGGCGCGTACGAAGCCTTCGAGTCCCGCGTTCACCATGCTGATGGAGGCGCTGCCCTTCATGGGCTCGTGGCTGAGCACGCCGCTGGTGAGGGTGAAGGAGCCGCGTTCGTTGACGAACTGCCGGCCGATCCGCACGAGATTGACCTGCCCCATGAGTTTGTTGGAGAGCCCGACCTGATAGTCTGCATCCTGCAGCGCGTCCAAGCCTCCAAATTTCGCCAGGCCTGCGGTGCTCACGAGCGCATCGAAGGGACCAACGGCACGAAACAGTTGGTCGATGGAGTCCGGTGACGCGAGGTCCACGCGCAATGGCCCGTTCTTGTGTCCCCGTCGTGACGCGTCGACAGCGCCGCAACCACTGCGGACCCGATCGTTCCTGTTGCGCCTACCACGATGACTCGCATCGGTCTTCCTCCTGGATCTGAAGCGTTGTGTCCGTTTCCTTCGTGAAATCTTGCTCAGATTAGGCGATAGCTCCGCCGGGAAGCAAGAGAGGGCCATTGGACTTGCCCTGAGCAACCCTCTGGAATCGGCTGATTCATAGGGGCTAAGATAGAGACAACTGCACCGTTTGCCCCGTCTTGCAAGGAGGCCGCTATGCGAATTCTTCTGGCCGTTGACGAGTCCGAGAATTCCCATCGTCTGGCCCAGTATGTTGGCTCTCTCCTGGGCCGAACTCCCGATGTTGCCCTCACGCTCTTTCACGTGCTCAAGCCCATGCCACGAGAGTTGCTGGAGCATGGCGGATCGGAGGATCCTGCCGCCGAGGCGCAATTGAGTGTGCAGTTGCACGATGAACAGGAAGCCTGGATCCGGAAGGAGCGGGAATCCGAGTGCCATGTTCTGAAGAAGGCCTGCGAGACGCTGACACAGGCCGGATTCGACAGGAGCCGCGTGGCGTTGAGGTATGGTCATGAGGACGATATCGCCAGAAATATTCTCGAAGAGGCCCGAAGCGGACATCACGATACCATCGTCGTAGGGCGGCATGGGACGTCCCGGATCAAACGAATCTTCGGCGGCGGCGTGACCGAGCAATTGCTGCGCGACGCAAAGGGTTTTGCGATCTGGGTGGTGGAGTGAAATGATCGAGGTCTTTGCTATTGAAGCAGAACTGGCTATGAGACGAAAAAGGGTCTGGAGTTGTCGTCGGAGCGCCTCCTCTTCGCGCAGCATGACATGCTGACAAAAGAGACACAGTTCCCTGGCCACATGGGTTGTTCCGCCACAATGAGCGGTCCTTGCGCGGTGCGATAGCAGGCACATTGTCGCCATCGAGAAAGACGTTTCGTCACTGAATTGAGATCCCACCCCACGTAGCATTGTAATCAGGCAGGGATCGAGAATTACCTGACGCCTTGTTTCCTCCTCGAATATCAATCGTCGGCTCAGCGAAGCGCAGATACAGTGCCAGCTATTATGCTGGAGGGTGGCTCTGCCCTGCCGCGAGATATGAGGTCCGTTTGATGGGAGAGGGGATCTTCTCGAACGCGGGTATTGTTGATAGGCGATCGAGAAAGAGGAATACCTGTGACTCTGCGCCTTGCTCGCGACATTCTGGCAGAGGGCACGCCGATTCGTGCAGTGAGCAATATTGAGCAGGCCGAAGGGCCATTCTTGCTCATAATGATCGTCGTGTGGCCTATGCGCCATCGAATGCCGTTGTGGTGCAGAGCTCTGCCGAGCAATGATATCTGCGGCGGCCTGGCGACGAAGGGAGGAGCCATTATGAAACATGGAATGATTGCGTTGATGGTATTGTCGG
>JBDSKU010000440.1:0-5397 GCA_039916745.1 Nitrospiraceae bacterium | reverse complement strand
CTCGCCGCGACCCCCGTGACCGGACCTTCAGCGACTGAGTCCTGCGTGAACGGCTCCGCCTTCCTCACTTCGCTCTCGAGCGGCGGCAGGTGGTCCGGTGCACCGGGGTGATACCGCGCCGAGAGATACCGCACGAGCACATCGGCTTCGTCCTTGGAGATCTCCGCACCCCACTGTTTCATTTTCTCGACCGTCGCCTCCCATCGCGCGCGAGGCAACCGCTGCTGCGCAACAAGGTCAGGACTGTGACAGACGGAACAGCGTGCAATAATTAAGACCTCTGCACGCGGCGCCAGCGCCGCACTCACCGTGGCTAGGTCATCCTCCTGCGCCGCCGTCATGACGGCCAGACCCGCCATGATGACGACCACCGACAGCGTGGCAACGGAGAGGGAGAATGCTGAATAAGGTCTTCCAGCAAGGCCGCAGCGAGCGACAGCCCGAAGCGTACGTTTCATGTAGGTTGAGGGACCGAGCGACGCGAGAACGAAGCTGGAAGCCTTTTGCCGCATGCTCACGCCGACACCGTCACGGTCACGCGGTCCCACCCATTCCACAAAAACCCGCTCGGATTCCAGGGAGTGATGGCCGGCTGCTGCTCCCCGCGGGCATCCGTCGCACGGCAGAGAATCGTGAACGTGCCTGCCGTCTTCGCCTTCCAGGCCAACTGCCATTGTCTCCATGCGTAGGGGCGCTCTTCGCCTACCAGCCTCGCCGACTCCCACGTCTTCCCCTCGTCAAGAGACACCTCGACCTTCACGACCTTCGCTTCTCCACTCCACGCCATGCCTTGAATGGTCACGGGACCGGCCTTCACGGTCTCACCCTCTTGCGGCACGGCAATGAGCGACCTCACCACCATCGCTTCCACGGGGATCGAGGGAACGTTCGGAGTCGTCCCGGACTCCACAGGCTGCGTCGGGACGCGATAGGCCTGCTGCATGTAGTAGCCCTTCGACTCCTCCGCCTGCACCGTGATCTCCGTCAGCCACTTCATGCAGGAGTCCGCCATCCAGCCAGGCGTGATCACTCGTAATGGCGCTCCGTGCAAGAGCGGCAAGGGACGCCCGTTCATTTCATAGGCGAGAATCGTATCCGGATGAAGGGCTTTCTCCAGCGGAATACTTCTGGTAAATAGCGGCACGGAGGCGACGACAGGCCGATCCGCCCCTTGCAGCTGCACATGCCGCGCACCGGCTTGCACCCCAGCCTTCACCAAGAGATCCCGCAGCCGCACGCCGGTCCATTCTGCATTCCCCACGGCACCCCGCTCCCATTGCACGCCTGGGACCTTGGGCCGGTGAAAGGCCCGACCATTGCCGCTGCATTGCACCACGGCGGTGATGGTCACGGCGTCCATCTGACGCAGGTCTTTCAGCGTGAAACTCTGCGATCGTTCAACCAGGCCACCGAGGCGAACGGTCCAATTGGCCTCGGAGATGGCATCAGGCGATGGCGGGCCGAAATGACTCCGCACGAAGAAGCGATGGTTGGGTGTCAGGAACGGAAGGAACTCGCGCACCGGCGTTTCGGCATCGAAGGGCCTGGTCACCTGGACCGTCAACGGTCCCGACTCGGTCCTCGCTGGCTCTTCCTCTGCTGCCCGCGCAGTAGAAACATGCTGACTAACGATCAAAGAAGCTCCAAGCCCTTGGAGGACCCTTCCAAAGAATGAGCGCCGAGAGAGAGTCATGAGATGATCGCTCCTCCTGATGGCTGGCTCCCGGCATGGCTGTGGGGATTCAGCGTAATCGCCACGTTCGGCGCCACTGTCAGCGATTGATGGACGGTGCAGCCATGCGCAACTTTCAACAACCGTTCTTTGAGATCCGGCGTCAGGCGATGAGGGAGATGGATCGCCAGGGCGATGGCGCCGACTCGATGCGGGCCTTCGGCCATCGTCCACTCAGCATCGACTCTCAGTCCGTCCAGGGGGATATCGTGGCGCGCGCAGAATTGTCCGACAAAATACCCGACGCAACTGGCCACCGATCCGACAAACAGTTCGACCGGACTCATCCCGGCATCCTGTCCGCCCTCGTCTACCGGTTGATCCGTAACGATGCGATGTGTGCCGCTCGTGATGTCGTAACGCGTCCCACTATGGTATGCGGCTGTGAGTTTCATGTCGCCTCTCCTGCGTCGTTTGGGAGTAAGGTGGCTCGTTTCTGATTGATGAAACTCCGATGTCGAACCTGGAACAAGAAACTTGCAACCAGAAACGATCGAACGGAATACGTCTCACGCCTAATATGGCACGTCCACAGGCTTCCCGCCCTTCGGCCAGTCATTCGCTTTGTCGGGAAAATCCGGTCGCGGTTGCGCATTGATAAATGCGGCAACATCGTACGCATCGTCGTCCGACAGGGTCCACCCCTGCGTGCGCGGCATGTTCGATTTGATGAAGGCGGCGGCAACGCTCACCCGCGCCATGCCTGCGGCAATGTTGTAAGACTTCGGTCCCCAAACCGGCGGGCCCGACATCGTTCCCAGGCCATCGGAGCCGTGACAGAAGGCACATTTGTTCGCAAAGATCTTCTTCCCGTTGGCTGGATCGAGTGCCCGCCGTGAGTCAATGTGCTGGAGCCCCCTCCAGGGAATGGTCGCGCCTTGCGGTACTCCCTCAGAAAGCCAGGTGATAGAGGCCACGATGGCCTGCATCTTGGAACTGTCCGGCGGAAGGGCTCGCCCATTGAGGCTTCGTTCAAAACACTCGTTGATGCGGTCTGCCAACGTATTCACCTTCGCGTTGCGGGAGCGGTACAGGGGATAGGCTGACGCAAGGCCGACAAATGAGGCTGCATTTGGATTGAGCCCGCCATCGAGGTGACAGTTGGTACAATTGAGGCGGTTGCCAACATAGGGCCGGCCATATTCCTGAGTATTGACGACAATCTCATAGCCAAGCCTGATCTGTTCGCCGAGCCGACTTCCTGGAATGGTCTCCGGAGAGGGCGGAGCGAACTCGATCACGGCACTGTCGGTTCGGTCTGCCCCGTGAAACTCCTCGGTCTGAACCCGAGCCGTCTCGCCGGCACAGCTCACGAGCATAGTCATCCCGAGAACCATCGACAACAGCCACATCATATCTCTCCCCTGTGCCAAGACCGTGCCACTAATGCAGATAGCACTCCTACCCCTTTAACCGTCAAATCAATCGATTAGCGATCAGATCCACATTCTACTGAAGCGAAACGCCACAGGACCAATTCCATGCTTGTTGCCGGATGCCACAGGAACCAGGCAAGTGGCAAGGGGGCGAGGCGAAAAAACAACGTTCCTTCTGGTCGCCCCGGGCCTCCGGCTATGCGCCTCTCGCCCAAACATTGACGATGACCTCCGAAGCGCCATGAATAGTATGGGTTAGGATGGGGGTCGTTTGAGGCTCAGCATGTAGCTCGTCAGATCGTTGAGCTGCTTCTCATCCAAGGGAAACTTCGGCATAAACGACCCGGGCGATACCGATTGGGGATCTCGAAAATGTTTCAGGTGCCATGCACGCTCAGGCCTCACGTCGCCGACGTAGGACAAGTCCGGCGCGATCGCTCCTCCTTCACCGTGAATGCGATGACAGCCGACGCAGCCGAACTGATAAAAAAGCGCGCGACCGCGCGCGAGAGCCGGATCTACGCGCGGCACGGCATACAGATTCTTGAGCGAGATACCCAACAGTGAAAAGACCACGAGAAGAAACAGCAGCCCCGAGACCAGCGCAGCGGGCCGCTTGATCGGATTGCGCACCGGATTCCTGTCGATGAAGGGCCAGAAGAAGAGGCCGAGAACCACGACCATCGGCAGCACCCAGGTCGCCAGCGGCTCCAACGGTCCATGCACGTATTTCAGTAATTCGTAATAGAAGAGGAAATACCATTCCGGCACCGGCACGAAACTGGTATCGGACGGGTTCGCCTTGTCGGTCAAGGGAAAGGGCACCAGCAGCGCGAGACTCGCCAAAACCGCGAACACCGCTAACATGACGACAGCGTCCATATAGACCTGCCGCGGATAGAAGGTTTCGCGGCCGAGTGATGCCCGCTCATCAGTCCAGGGTCCGGCCGGGCCTACACGCCGCAGAATGAAGAGATGCGCGGCAATCATGGTGACGAGGATCGCCGGCAGAAACAATACATGGACGGCAAAGAACCGGGACAACGTGAGCGCCCCCAACAATTCCCCGCCTCGCATCACCTTCATCAAGAACTCTCCGACCAGCGGAACCGTGCCCACCATATTGAGCCCGATCTGCGTTGCCCAATAGGCCGTCTGATCCCACGGCAACAGATAGCCGGTGAAGGCAAACGCCATCACGATAAGAAAGAGCACGACGCCGACCATCCACATCACTTCGCGAGGCGACTTGTACGCCCCGTACAAGAATGTCTGGAGCATATGCAGCCCGATCGCGACCACCATCCCTGAAGCCCCCCAATGGTGGAGGCCCCTCACGAATGCGCCGAACGTGACTTGTTCTTCGATGAACTGAATACTGTCGTAGGCGTGATCGGGCGTCGGCGCATAATAGATGGCGAGAAACATGCCGGTCACGGCTTGGAGCAGGAAGAGAAACAGCGTCGCCGAGCCGAACACATAGATCCAGCTGGCGCCGCCGGGGATCGGCTCGTCGAGCAGGGTCCGTTCGACCGGCTTGAGGTTCAAGCGGCGGTCAAGCCATCCATACAGTCGCATCAGGGGGCTCCAGGTTACAGTCAAAGGGACGGGGCACAGAGAGACCTTACAGTTCCACCGACTTCGACAAGCCCGACTTGAACTCTTTGTACATGACAAGCAATCGTCCTTCTTCGATTTTTGTCGGCAAGCGGTCCAGCGCGCGAGGGGCCGGACCGGCCAACACCGCTCCGGTCACATCATAGACGCTGCCATGGCAGGGGCATTTGAACCGGCGGTCTGTCGTATCCCAGTGGTAGCCGCACCCCAGATGCGTGCAGAGAGGCGAGAACACGGTGACGGCTCCGTCCGGATGTTTGACTGCCCACACAGCCTTCTGGATCTTGGCCTCTAGGTATCCGTCTCTGACGATCGTCACATACTCAAGCTGTGAGGGTTCCCCCTGCGGCAAGGTATCGACCGGACCGACCTCAACCCATGATTGAGCCCTGCGCTTCAATGCCGGTGAGATCACATACCCGGCCAAGGGAATCGCCAGCCCGAGCCCGATCAGGCCTGCCGCCACCTTCGTCACCCAGCCGAAAAACGTCCGCCTCGAACCGACAGGCGTGTGGTCCCCTCCCTCTTCTTCAGGGCCTCCCTGTTGCTCACTCACAATATTCCTCCATGGATCTTCCAGAGATTGTGGCCGATGAGGATCGCCGCGACCGCCCATGCGACGACCGCAAAGGCTCTCGTCAACAACGTGGGGGAGAGGGCGCGGCTCACCTG
>JBDSKU010000439.1:0-2653 GCA_039916745.1 Nitrospiraceae bacterium | reverse complement strand
GCCGGGGATGCGGTCCGTCAGCAAGTCCAATGGGAGATAGGAGAGTCGGGCACCGGCCTTGTGAGTCGCGGCAATCTCCTTCGCCACGTCGAGGGCTGCGGAACGGTCGCAGACCGTGGCACGAAGTTGTGGATTCTTTGCGAGGAAGGCCATGGCATAGGTACCGGGACCGCCGCCAAGATCGAGCAGCGTCCGCGCCCCACGCAGGTTGAGTTGGGCGGCAATCTGTGGAGCCGTCTCCAAGGTCCGGTGATGCATGGCCCACGTGAACCGACGACGATAGTCCGGCTCATCCGGCTCGTGGTGATCGAGCGGCAGTCCGCTCTGTACCGATTCCAACAGACGGCCCCAATCGGCCCAATGGCTCGTCATGAGCCGGAGATAGTCTCCTCGATAGGCAGGATGCGCGGCGTTCAACGCCGTGGCACCCAACCGGTTGTTCCGATAGGTTTCGCCTTGCTTCTTCAGCAGGCCGGCCACCGCGAGATTCCGGCAGAGGATGGCCAACCCCCGCTCACTGACCTTCATCTCGTGAGCCAAGGCGGGAATCGTCCAGGTCTTCGTACCGACGATCGTACAGAGATTCAGCTCAAGGGCGGCGATCAGGACTCGCGGTAACCGGTATGCCGTGATGGCATCGCGCAAATCATCGAACGTCGCGATCCGCTGACTCACAGCTCCACGCCGATCGTCCTCACACACCAACGCATCAGATCCTGCGCGGCCAGAGGATTTGCCATGTCCACATTTCGTTCAAAGCAGGCCGCCACATAGTTGTCGTTCATCTCCGTCCGTTCGGAGAACCCCGATTGCAACAGAATCGCACGATACTTTGCCACGGCCGGCTGGATGTAATACTTGGCCTGCTTGGCGATCTCGTCGGTGCCGAGATCCTCCGGTGTCCCATCGGAGAGCAGCGTCATGACATCGTCTAATGCCATCCCATACTGGCAGAGCAGCTTTCCGTCCGGCGTCAGCTCCAGCAGCCATCCATCGTGACCAAGTTCCATCGCCATCGGACCACCTGGTTCCAATTCCACTAACCGCGGAAACACAGGGGCCAGCGAGGCCTTAAATGCCGTCCAGGCTGTCGAGGCTCCAGTACTCATGCGCGCGCCTTTCGATGGGATGGTGGACCGTCCTGCCCGGCAAGACTGGCACGCAGGGCCGCCAACCGTTGAACATTCTCTTCGAGTTTCGGCAACTGGTACTTGCGATCCATCCGCACCACCAGTTCAAGAAGATCTGCCGCCTCTCGCAACTTGCCGGTTTCTTCATAACATTGTGCCAACAGATACCGGGCCCCGCCGGTCCGCAACTCGTCGCGCGAACGCTCGGCAATAGACTGGCTGGTCTGGCAGCAGGCAATCGCATCGTCGTACCGTTGCTGCATCAAAAATGTTCGCCCGATCATGCGCCAGGCATCGGCCACGCCACCCTGATTCCCCAACCGCCGCATCAGGACCAGCGACTGCTCGTAGTATCCAATCGCCTGGTCGAACTCTTTGGTCTCGCGGGCGACCAAGCCAAGATCGGAAAATAATACCGCCTTGCCCGCCTCATCGTGGACCTTACTCATGAGATCCAACGCTTCGAGGTAATAGGCCTTGGCTCGATCCCATTCGCCCGCATCGGCCCTCAGATTTCCCAAGTTGCCCAGCGTCGTCCCGATCCCCTTCTCATCACCCAGAATCTTCTGCAGCTCCAGCACCTCTTGGTAGTGGGTCTGCGCCGACTCTCGACGCCCGCTGACCGCACAAATATTCCCAAGATTTCCCAACGTGGATGCTAACGCCCGTTGGTCACCGGTCAGCCGGTCGCATTCCAACGCCTTCGCATAACAGGTATAGGCATCGGTATAGAGACCGCGAGAGAAATGCTCGTTCCCCTGGCGATTGAGCTCTTCGGAGAGTCCGTTCCGTAGCATCATGATGCGGGCTGGAGCAACTGTTCGACCGCCGGCTTGGCGTCGGTAAGGATCGAGGTCCCGTCGCCGACGAGCAGACTATCGAAGTTATACTTGAGGAGGCGACGGAGTCCCTCCTGAGCCTTCGCCCTGTCGGCGTATTTTTCAGCGGGGAGCATACTGACGGAGCCGGCCGGTTTCCCAATCAGGGCATCGCCGACAATCAGCACACCTTTCCGCTGCTGAATGAACAGGGCCGACTCGCCCGGAGACTTCTGGTCCTTGAGCTGGATCACCCAGATCCCGCCTATGAGCAATTCCCCATCTTTGAACGTCTTCGTCGGCTTGAGATCCATCAGCGGCGCATCCACCTCCGGCACATGCAGCTGACAGCGAAACTCGTCCTGATACTTCACCGCTTCGCGCACGTGATCGCGATTCGTGACGATGAGGTAATCGACCGGTCCGTTTCGAAGGATCACGGCACTCGCATCCCCGGTCATCGGGGGAGGATCGATGAGTATCTTATGTTCCCCGACTGTCAAGAAGAGCCCGTTGAAATCGATCTGCTTCTCCTCAGAGAACCAGGACCATTGCCAGATACCGGGAAGAATGTTTTTCATAGAAGGCCTCTGGCCACAAGGCGTGACGGACGAGAAACGCGAGTCTCGCGGGACACGTGAACCATGTGACTTCCCCTCACTCGCGCATCTCGCCATTCCCGCGTTTCACGCACATCTCGCTCAT
>JBDSKU010000438.1:0-5326 GCA_039916745.1 Nitrospiraceae bacterium | reverse complement strand
CCCGTACGATCGGCGGCGTAACAGGTCCGGGGAAAACCCGCTCCACCAAACGGACGCTGGGCGATACGTCCCTCTTCGTTTCGACTGAAAATGACCCCGAGGCGTTCTAATTCGAAAATATCCCCAGGCGCTTCGCGGCACATGGCCTCGATAGCGTCCTGATCGCCGAGATAGAGTCCTCCCTTGGTCGTGTCGTACGCATGGGCTTCCCAGGAGTCGTCTTCTCCCAATGCCGCATTGATGCCCCCTTGGGCGGCCACGGAATGGCTCCGAACCGGATGGACCTTCGACATCACGGCGACGTCGAGGTCTGGCGATGCGGCCACCGCCGCCCTCATCCCTGCCAGACCGGCCCCGATGATCAGAATGTCGTGTAGTTTCATGGCTTGTACGCCTAGAACAAGAAGAAAACGCCCCCGCAGGAGGCTCAAAAATTTCGTTCGGCAAGGCCACCGCAAGTGAAGACCCGAATCGTACCCTCAGTGGTACGTTGAGGGCCTGAACGAGGCGAGAACGAAGCCGACGGAATTTTCCAGCCTCCTGCAATGCCCTGCACTCATACGTGACTCTCCGCCCGAAGGCAAGTCTGGAACCCTTGATCGGACCCTTGGAGAATAGGGAGAGAGCATGATACTCTGCTTGCCGCGAAGAGGGCCAACCGTAGACCAGCGCTTTCCTCAGACGCCACTTACTCCGAAGGACAAGACGAACACCATGGCCACACCGGACTTTTTGAGCCCAACCGACACCTTCATCCATCGCCATCTCGGGTCCACCGACGCAGATGCTCACCACATGCTGGCGACGCTCGGCATGCAGTCGCTGGAAGAACTGAGCGAGGCCATTGTGCCGACAGATATTCGCCTGCGGAAGGAATTGGACCTGCCTCTGCACCGCGGCGAACAGGCCGTGCTGCAAGACATCCGCTCCATCGCTGCACAAAACCGGCTCTATCGATCGTTGATCGGCATGGGTTATCACGACTGCCTCACGCCCGGCGTCATCCAACGCAACATTTTCGAGAACCCGGCCTGGTACACCCAGTACACGCCCTACCAGGCGGAGATCGCCCAGGGCCGCTTAGAAGCCCTCGTGAATTTTCAAACCGTGGTGGCTGACCTCACCGGCTTGCCCTTGGCCAATGCGTCGCTCCTGGATGAAGCGACGGCTGCGGCAGAAGCCATGGCGATGTGTCTCGCCGTGTCCCGTTCGTCCGGCCTCGAACGGACAACGTTCTTCGCCTCACAGGATTGTCATCCTCAAACCATTGCGGTCATGCAGACGCGGGCGGAGCCCCTCGGTATGACGCTGCGCATAGGGCGGACGCAGGCCATCGACTTCTCCAATCCTCAGCTGGCCGGCATTCTGCTCCAGTACCCGGCCACCGACGGCTATGTTGGAGACTATAGTGCACTCGCGTCCCAGGCCCACGCAGCCGGAGTGCTGGTGGTGGTTGCCGCCGATCTGCTGGCCCTAACCCTGTTGAAGGCACCGGGAGAATTCGGAGCCGATATCGCCATAGGCTCCAGCCAGCGATTCGGAGTCCCGATCGGATTTGGCGGTCCCCATGCCGCGTTCCTCTCAACGGCTGAGACATTCAAACGGCAGATGCCTGGACGCATCGTCGGGGTGTCCAAGGACGTCACAGGGAAACCGGCCGCCCGACTCTCGCTGCAGACCCGTGAACAACATATCCGGCGTGAGAAAGCGACGAGCAACATTTGTACGGCGCAGGTCCTCTTGGCCATCATGGCGAGTATGTATGCGGTCTACCATGGGCCGGAGGGCTTGCGGCGGATTGCCGAGCGCGTGCATGGCTTGGCCGTGTTACTGTCCGCGGGGCTGCGTCAGCTCGGATTCGATGTCGGAGCGGAAGAGTACTTCGATACGATTCGGGTTCGGCTGACGAAGATGCAGTCTGAGCCCATTTTGCTCAGGGCCAACGAAGCAGGCATCAATCTTCGCCGGCATGAGGATCATTCGATCGGAATTGCCTTGGATGAACTGAGCTCGGAGGACGAAATCCGGCGCCTGCTGGAGATCTTCGTCGGCCATGATCGCCTGCCGTTTCAGGTAAGGGACTTGTGCCAGAACGTCACCACCAGTTTCCCGGCGCATCTCGCCCGCACCAGCACATACCTGACCCATGAAGTCTTCAATCGCTATCACACTGAACATGAGATGCTGCGATATATCCATCGCCTTGCAGCGAAAGATCTCTCGCTCGTCCATTCGATGATCCCGTTGGGATCCTGCACCATGAAACTGAATGCGACGTCCGAGATGTTACCGGTGACCTGGCCGGAGTTTTCACGGCTTCATCCCTTTGCCCCGGTTGACCAGACAGAGGGATATCAGGAGCTGTTCCGTCAATTAGAATCCTGGTTGGCGGAGATCACCGGGTTTTCCGCCGTCTCCTTGCAGCCGAACGCAGGCTCTCAAGGCGAGTATGCTGGACTGATGGTGATCCGGGCCTATCACCGGAGCCAGGGTGAAACACATCGAGACGTCTGCTTGATTCCCGTATCCGCGCACGGCACGAATCCGGCCAGTGCGGCCATGGCTGGCATGACCGTTGTCGTCGTCGCCTGCGATCGTCAGGGCAATGTGGATTTAGCCGATCTTGAAGCGAAGGCTGCCCAGTATCGAGATCGGCTCTCAGCCCTCATGTTGACCTACCCCTCGACCCATGGCGTCTTTGAAGCGGGCGTACGCCGCATCTGCCAGATCGTTCATACCCATGGCGGGCAAGTATACATGGATGGCGCCAATATGAATGCCCAGGTGGGACTCTGCCGCCCTGGCGACATCGGCGCAGATGTGTGCCATCTCAATCTGCATAAGACGTTCTGTATCCCCCATGGAGGGGGCGGTCCCGGGATGGGGCCGATCGGTGTGGCTCGCCATCTGACGCCATTTCTTCCCGGCCATCCGGTCACGAAGTTGGGCGGCCACGAATCCATCGGACCGGTGTCGGCAGCGCCCTATGGCAGCCCCAGCATCGTCACGATTTCCTGGGTCTACATCGCCCTGATGGGGCGTGACGGATTGACCAAGGCGACGCAGGTGGCGATCTTGAACGCGAACTACATGGCTAAACGGCTGGAGAAATACTATCCCATCTTGTACAGGGGAACGTCCGGGTTCGTCGCGCACGAGTTCATTCTCGACCTTCGCCCGTTCAAGGAGACTGCGGGAGTCGAAGCGATGGATGTGGCGAAGCGATTGATGGATTACGGGTTCCATGCTCCCACAGTCTCGTTTCCTGTTGCCGGAACACTCATGATCGAGCCGACAGAGAGCGAGTCCAGAGCCGAGTTGGACCGGTTCTGCGAGGCGATGATGTTGATTCATGCCGAGATCCAAGACATCGTCGAGGGCCGCCATCCGCGCACGAACAATCTGCTGAAGAATGCGCCTCACACGGCACAGGTGGTGACGGCCAATGAATGGGCCAGACCCTATAGCCGTGAACAGGCGGCGTTTCCCGCTCCCTGGGTTCGCGATCATAAGTTCTGGCCCAGCGTCAGCCGGATCGACGAAGCCTATGGAGATCGGAACTTGATCTGTACCTGTCCGCCGATAGAGGCCTATTCCAGCTAGCAGGCTGTTTAGAAAGTCCGCCAGCGGCGTTCTCGCGGCGCAGAGAGGCTCAACGTACCACAAGGGTACGCCTCGCCTCCCCGCTTGCTGCGGCCTTGCTGGACGGCCTTTCTAAACAGCCTGCGACTGCTTCTAACAGCTCCTGCAACTGTTCTAGCCTGCGCATTCCCGCAATGGCCTGGTAGTTTCTCAACAGCTTGTTTGTGTTCTTCCCGATCGCTTTCGTGGAACCCTGTAAGCCCCGGTTCCCCCTCCTTTGGGGCATTGTGATACAACCGGCCAGTCAGCGATAAAGGAGCCTGACCAATTCACAGGGTGAGGCCTATTCCATGTCGAACATCTTGAATCTCAGCGCGCACACGACCGACGAAGATCTCAAACACCTGACCACCTTGCTGCTCTATCACCTCGTTGAACAAAACGGCGGCCAGGTCCAGTTCAAACTGGAAGATGCCCATCGCGTTCGCGAGAACCTCGCCACCAAGATGGTGCAAATGCAGGTAGGAGATGAAGTGCGGTTGAAAATTATCAAACGACTTCCGGAGTTGTCATAACCCTCCATTGACCTCGGTTGATTCGTGCATCATCGCATGCCCTTTAAGACTTCAGGGTGCACTAAAATACCACCGGCCGTGAAACTAACCGCCACTGTGTCTCTCAGAACGACCACTCCGGGTTCTGCCAGGTGAAAGCCTTCTGAAATTCTCTCGACAGCTCAGTCAGTTTCCGCTTTCCATTCTGGCGAAACGCAGACCGGTCCCCGCTCCTCCAGCAATATAGGCAATGAAACAGTCAGCTGTTGGTAACTGCCAATCTGGATACGAGCCGAACGTTACAGTAGACTGGCGTATCAAGGCCTAAGAGCTCTGTCTAAGTCGTCAGGAAGAAGAAAATTCAGGAAACACATATGCTGCAGCTTGACCTAGCCGACACGTCAATCCGGGCATACAAGAAACGTAGTGGGAAAATCTCTCTTCATCTGCGCAGCTATCTCTTAGTAAAGACAAATACAAGTTTTAGCCTTAGCTACTATATAAAGAGCATTGATTGTCTATTGATATTGGAGGGCGGCACAGAAATTCCTCTCAACAACATATCGTTTTCTGTTCACACCATCTGTGAGGATGCATTTCAAGTAATGGCGCATAATTTTCAAGCTAGTACCGTTACAGGATTCAGTGATATTAAAAGATGCTTGGCTCGCCTCCGAGTGAGCTACCTCATTAGCTTTACCGGGCACCCTTACGAAGAACCTGATTATTTCGAGAAGATTGTTCCTATCGTCATACGCTACTGACTTGACGAAAGTTCGAACTTGAGAAAAAAGCGAGGGTAAAAAGGCAGGAGACGGACTTGCATGCTCCAAATCTCTTCACACGTCATCATCCCCGATTCTGAAATCGACATCCATGCGATGCGGTCGCAGGGTGCCGGTGGACAGAACGTCAATAAGGTTTCGTCCGCGATCCATTTACAGTTCGATATTGCTGCGTCCTCACTGCCCCCCTTCTATAAAGAAGAACTACTGAAGCTCAGAGACAATCGGATTTCGGCTGATGGCCTGATTACGATCAAAGCCCAGCAACATCGAAGCCAGGAACAGAATCGAGAAGATGCGCTCACCCGGCTGCAAGAGCTCATTCAAAGCGTGGCGATTCCGCGCAAGAAACGCAGAGCGACGAAGCCGACGAAGGGATCGAAGCAACGGCGACTGGAGAGCAAG
>JBDSKU010000437.1:0-2670 GCA_039916745.1 Nitrospiraceae bacterium | reverse complement strand
AGTCAGGAAATACAAGGAACGTATAATGTTGGCACAGGGCAAGAAACGTCAATCAACGATTTGTTGAGGCTTCTCATCACGCATACCAATTCAACCTGCAAGGAAGTTCATGGGCCAGCCAGAAAGGGCGAGCAAGCACGGAGCGTCATTGATTCCACGAAGCTCCGTCAGGAATTGTCTTGGGAGCCGAGAGCCGAACTCAGCGAAGGGCTCAAGCGGACCGTAGAATATTTCCGTGAGCGTATGGGCTAGCAGCAGCTGGGCGTTCAGGAGTATTGGACACCAAGCGTATCGTCATCAGAGCTAGTATCGAGCAACGGTTCCATCCACCTGGGTCGACCAAGCGTCGATTCCACCCACTAGATTCTTTACCGTACTGAATCCTTGTTGGAGTAGAAAGTTCGTCGCATCGGCGCTTCTCATCCCATGGTGGCAGATGGCAATGATCTCCGAGTCACGGTTCAGCTGAGCCAGCGATTGAGGAAGAGTTCCAAGAGGAATGAGGATTGAGCCCTCAATCTTCGCAAGAGAATATTCCCAGTCTTCCCGTACATCGACCAGTACTAGCTTGTCGCCCTTATCAAGTCTTGCTTTTAGTTCTTTTGGGGAAATGGCAAAGCCCATGAGTAGCCTCCTTATACTTGGGGCATCATATGTGAGGGGTGAAAAGACTGTCAATGATCAAGGTGATCGGTTTTTCGTGATATTTGGCGAGGAGTTAGTGGGGTGGTAACTCAATGATCTTTGAACAAGGATGATAAACAACTGTACATTTTTGTTATTCAGTTGTCTTTATGTGGTCTAGACGACACGATTTGAGATGGATGTATATTGAAATTTGTTCGATTGACTAACACAACACATTGATAAAGCTGTAAAGGTAAGTATTTGCCTATAAGGAAGGTCCAGAAATTGCTTCGTCGGGCCATCAGAGGTGAATGAAATATGTGGCGAGAACGGATAAAGGTATCTTGCAAGGGTCGCTTCCCCTATGAAAAATATTTCAACAAAGGTCCTCATTGTTTTGGTGACAACGGCAAGTGAGAAAGAAGCAGTAAGGATCGGGAAGAAAATGGTGAGTGCCAAGCTGGCTGCCTGTGCGAATGTCATCCCCAGTATCAAGTCGATCTATCGGTGGAACGGGAAAATTGTCAAATCAGGGGAAACACTCCTGATGCTGAAATCCACAGAGCTTCGGTACCAGGCACTCGAGAAGGCGATTAAGGCGATGCATAGTTATGAAACTCCTGAGATTGTGGCATTGGAGATTAGAGCAGGCCTCCATCAATATATGAGGTGGGTGCGGGGAGAGACGCATATGTAATTGCTTATATTGAGTATTTATCCATAGTCAATGTGAGGGGGGTTGACCGAAGCCACCTGGATAGGTACACTCGTCGAGGACTATGTTTGACAGCAGGGGGGGGAGCCCATTTAGCAGGGGGGTGAAGGTCATGGGACAAGTGAACGGCGCAGAAAACAGCGATGCCTATACCGTCGTAATCTTTCGTGGCTCAACAGCCAAGCCTCTCCGGTTTAGCTTTCCACGAAAATTTGTCAGTAAACTATTGATTGTCGGAGCAATTCTCATATTAGCCGACATATTGATCATTTCACATTATGTGATCAGAACTGGTGAGGTCTGGGAGCTCTCAGCGTTCCGCGCAGAAGCGATGAGCGCACGGGAGCAGACAGCCGCCTTTTCCGGAGCCGTCGATGATCTGAAGAAGCGCATAACGGGCATGAAGGAGGTCAATCAACGACTTCGTGTCATGTTGGGAATCGAGGCCCCGAAGACGGGGGATGTTGCGAATGGCCGAGGTGGTGAGGACGGTCCTCTTCCCGATGGCAATGCTCTATCTTCTGCTGAGAAGACCCTCAAGAGGGATGAGGGGGCTCCGCGCCAAAGTTTGGTAGAAACGGATCAGAATACTCCAGTTGGACAAACGAGCCATTCTGTCGACTCAAGTGGTCTCACCGAGCAGGAGACGATCGCCTCAATTAAGGATGGTATTGACTGGTTGTCGAAAGAAGCGACGACTCAGGAGCAATTCCTTGAAGAGTTATCCTTGGCTACCGAGCAGAAGTCTTCTCGGTGGGCAGCTACTCCGTCCATTTGGCCGGTGAAGGGATGGGTGACGTCTGGGTTTGGACCAAGGGTTTCCCCATTTACTGAAAAGCCTGCTTGGCATGATGGATTGGATATTGGCGCTGCTGCTAATGCTCCAGTTCAGGCTCCGGCTCAAGGCCGCGTGACAACAGTTGGGTTCGACCCAAAGCTGGGAAATCTCGTAAAAATTGATCATGGGTTCGGCATTGAAACCTTATATGGGCACTTGGCCAAATCTTTAGTCAAAGAGGGGCAGCGCGTGAAACGTGGGGAAGTTGTTGGATTAGTTGGTAGCACCGGACTAGCCACTGGGCCCCACTTGCACTATATGGTCAAAGTGTATGGTCAGACGCTTGACCCGGTTCGGTATATCCTCGAATAGCTAGCTAGTCTTTCCGGTTTCGATCAAGGGCCTCGTCATGAACCACTTGGCTCATGACGAGGCCCTTGATCGAAACTCAGTCCTCCTCAAGATCCCCCACCGAGTTGACTGAACTCCTGTGTTATACTGCCGCGCTGCTATTGTGGCGGTAGTCATCTATTGTGCCACTCCACCTATG
>JBDSKU010000436.1:0-10661 GCA_039916745.1 Nitrospiraceae bacterium | reverse complement strand
ATACCTACGCAGCCCTGCTCATGCCGACACCGTTGCTGGTGCTGGCCGTGCTGATTCTCAGTGGGATCTATTCGCTCACGCTTTCAAGAAAGTTAGACCCTCAGGCTACCGCAAGTTACCCTCTTGTTCCTCTCCACGAGGTCGCTGTGGCAGCAGGGTTTGTCGCACTCCCGATCATTGTCGTACTGTCGACCATGCTGACGACAGGGGCCTTCACGTTTCGGTATGCCTTGCCCGCTGTGCTTGGAGTCGTTGTGCTAGTGGCTGTGGCTATGGCGCGACTCTTTCAAAGGCATGCTGTCTTGGGGGTCGTGATTCTTCTTTTGTCGTGCGCGGGATTCGGCATGTTGTCCGTTCGCAACCTGCAAGGTACGACGGAAGCGTCCCTTGGGAAAGTCTACGATTTGATCGGACGTGAGCAGATCACTAGTTTACCCCTGGTGGTTTCCGATGCTCATACGTTCATGATGTTGTCTCACTATGCTCCCCGTGAACTGTCATCCCGGCTGGTATATCTGTCAGACCCGCAAGCATCGATGCGGCATCTCGGGTATGACACGGTCGATCGAGGAATTTGGGATCTCAGGCCGTGGTTTGGTTTTCACATCGAAGAATATTCTCGATATCTCGACGCGCACCCGAAGTTTTTGCTGTACGTGAACAGCGGGCGGCTCGGTAGTCTGAACTGGCTTCTCACTGAACTGGCTTCGGCGCCATTCCATATTGAATTGCGTGCGAAGGTCGATGATCACTTGTTACTTCTCGTCACAAACAACTTCTTTTCGCAGGCCGCTTTGTTGGAGCCTCAACCATGACCGGCATGGTTGAGAGCGACTCGCGCCCGTTGGTTTCAGTGGTGCTTCCTTGCCTCAACGAAGAGGCTGCTATCGGTGCCTGTATTCAAAAGATCCTCACGACGTTCGCGCAGGCGCAACTCGATGGCGAAATCGTCGTCTGTGACAATGGATCGACGGACCGATCCGTGGCGATTGCGGAAACTATGGGCGCCCGAGTCGTGCATCAGCCGGACCGTGGATACGGGAATGCGTACTTGAAAGGGTTTGCGAGTGCAAAGGGCATGTACCTTGTGATGGGCGATGCCGACGATACTTACGATTTTACGATGATCCCCGCCTTCCTCGACAAGCTTCGGGAAGGCCACGATTTCGTGACCGGCAGCCGGTATCTGGAAGGAGGGCATGCCACCATTCCATTCCTCCATCGAATTTTCGGCAACCCACTACTGACGAGAATTCTTAATGTGCTCTTCGAGACGCGATACACCGATGTGTATTGTGGATATCGTGCCTTTAGCCGGCGCGCGTACGATCTGATCCAGCCGGTCAGCCCCGGTATGGAGTTTAATCTCGAACTGGCCATCAATGCGGGCCTGGCCGGGTTGAAGACCGCTGAGTTGCCGATCCAACTAGCCGAGCGAAAAGGCGAGTCGAAGTTGCGCACGTTCCGCGACGGGTGGCGAAGCCTGCGCATGATGTTGATCTATTGTCCCAATAAGGTGTTTTTCCTGCCCGGTGCTGTGTCGCTGGTGCTCGGGTTAGCCGCACATCTTGTATCGCTAGCCGGTCTCGTCCAGTTCAACGGGAAGCCCCTTGGGACAGCGACAGGGATCTTCGGCACGATCTTCAGCGTGGTGGGATTTCAAATCGTGAGTTTGGGACTGCACGCGAAGACCTATTCCTGGAGCCGTCGTTTTGACCAGAACAATATCGGGCTCGGCGCGTTCTACGACTGGTTTCGACTTGAGACCGGTCTATTGCTTGGCGGGGGCATCCTGCTCATCGGGATGGCGCTCCTCGGCTTCCTGGTATGGGAGTGGGTGCAGTCCGGCTTTTTGCCGCTCTCACGTCCTGAGTGGGCGTCGCTAGGCGCTACGTTTGTGATTGTCGGTGGAGGGACCATTTTTTCTTCGCTGTTCATCTCAGCCATGTCCATGAAGAAGGCATGAGGACTGAGAGAAGGAATGCCACATCATGAAAGTGTTTATCACCGGCTCGAGCGGTCTGATCGGGTCTGAGCTCGTCACGTTTTTCGACAGCCGTGCCACTCGCGTGGTCGGCGTCGACAATAATATGCGAGCGGACTTCTTCGGTCCGGAAGGTGACACGACGTGGAATCTTCAACGGCTGCGCCAGAGCACTCGTCGGTTCTCTCACCACCAGCTCGACATTCGAGATCGAGAAGGGCTTTCCAATCTCTTCAAGCACGAAGGACCTTTCGATCTGATTGTGCATTGTGCGGCCCAGCCCAGCCATGACCTGGCGGCCCGTCGACCATTCGACGATTTCGACGTCAATGCGACAGGAACGCTCAATGTCTTAGAGATGGCTCGGCAACATTGTCCGGAGACCGTCGTCGTCTTCATGTCGACGAATAAGGTGTATGGGGATGCCCCCAATGAGTTGCCGCTGAAAGAGCTGGATCGACGCTGGGATTACGCTCGACCGGAGGATTGCCAAGGGGTGACTGAAGCGATGCGGATCGACCGGGCGAAACATTCAATCTTCGGCGCCAGCAAGCTTGCGGCCGATGTGATGACGCAGGAGTACGGCCGGTACTTCGGCATGAAGACGCACTGTCTCCGTGGGGGGTGTCTGACCGGTCCGAATCATTCGGGTGTCGAGCTCCATGGATTCTTGTCGTATCTGGTCAAGACACAACTGAGCGGGAAGACGTATCGAATCTATGGGTATAAGGGGAAGCAGGTGAGGGACAACATCCACAGTTTCGATGTGGCTCGGGCCATAGAAGAAATCTATGCGAATCCCCGCTCCGGCGAAGTGTACAACATGGGGGGCGGGCGAGCGAATTCCTGCTCTATCCTAGAGGCATTCGACATCGTTGAGGAGCTGACAGGGAAGAAAATGCAATACGAGTATCTTGATCAGCCACGTGCCGGCGATCATATTTGCTATATCAGCGATCTCAGCAGTTTTCAGAAACATTATCCGAAGTGGTCGGTGACCAAATCGCTTGATGACGTGTTCCGGGACATGATCACCGCCTGGAATGTCCGGTTGCATGAATGAGCGCGTGGTATGAGTACCTCTGACCAATCGATACTCCACATCCTGGCGCTTCGTGAGAAGGCCCGGGACGAGTACCTTGTCCGTCGCGACCCTATCGCGACGGATCGCCTGCACTGGCGGGCACAGTCCTTTCGGCACTTGGTCCATCTCTTGCCAGGACAAACCATCCTCGAGCTTGGAAGCGGACAGGGACTCTTTACCCGCCAGCTCGTCCACGTCACACAAGAAAAGAATCCGATCACTGCTGTGAGGTTTAGTGCTCAATCCAACTTAGTGGGGCCATCGGCTGGTTCGACAGAGCTCATAACGGCAGAGTCATTCCCTGGCCCACTCGAAGGGCGGCAGTTCGACTTTATCGTCGCGATGGACTTGCTCGATCAACGAAATTGCGCGGCGATGCTTCAAAAGGCCCTCGGGCTTTTGAAGCCTGGAGGCCAGGTCGTTTTTTATGAGAGCAACCCCTGGAATATCGTGCTCAAGCTTCGACGTGCGCTTGCGCGTGCCTTCGGCAGATCCGATCCTCGTTCTCTGCTCAACCGTGGACAACTGTACGAACTCATGTCGGAAGTCGGCTTTATCCGAGTCTTTGCCGTATTCAACGATTTCGTCTTTGCGCCGCTCTCGCCGTGGATGATCTGGCTGTTTCGCAATCTCTCGATCGTCCTGGAGAATGCGCCAGGGATTCGTACGTTGGCGGGATCTATTCTGGTCCATGCCCAAAAGCCCCCGCGTGTGGTTGAGCGACCGGCGGTGTCGTTGGCCAGGCATAAAGAACTCCGGCGTGCCATCTCGGTTGTCGTGCCTTGCTACAACGAGGAGATGAATGTAGAGCCGCTTGTGGCCGGGCTGCGCCGCCTCTATGACGACTATCTCCACGAGATCATTTTGGTCGACGACAACAGCAAGGACGGGACAGCGGCTGTCATTAGGAACCTGGCGGCCACCGACGGTCGGATTCGGCTTGTCTCGCGCACCGGTCCGAACGGAGTCGGCCGTGCTCTGTCCGATGGTTATCGAGCGGCGACAGGGCAGTATGTCCTCAGCATGGACTGTGATTTCCAACATCTGTTGCCGGAGGTCTCGGATTTGTTCGACGCGGCAGTGAAGGGGTATGACGTGGTCGTTGGCAGCAGATTTTCCCGGCATAGTGTCTTGCTGAATTATCCGTTCGGGAAAATCGTCGCCAACCGCGGGTTCCATCTGATAGCCCAGATCCTGTTGCTCCGCCGCTTCCGCGACCTCACGAACAACATGAAGCTGTTCCGCCGCGAGGTCGTGGAGCAACTCCACTTAGTAGAACCCTGGTTTGCGGTGAATGCCGAGACGGGACTACAGCCTCTTCTGATGGGATATCAGGTGAAAGAGGTCCCGATTTCATGGATCAATCGTACGCCCGATATGGGCATGTCCTCCTTCAAGCTTGCGCAGGTAGGGTGGGGATATTGGCGTGTCCTCGGTCGTCTGTGGTTGCGGTCTGTTTTCGGAATGGGCGCATACCGAAAGGTATCGCTACGGAAAGGGGCGCGGCATACCTGGCGTACCACAGATGCCGAACAGCTCCGGCCTCTAGGCGAGAACGAAAGATCGGCTTAATCATGCACCACTCGGACAGGACCAGTTCTCCGGACAGGGTGGTGAGTGAACCCGTCCTTCAGCCTAGAGATCGCCTCGTCTTCTGGGTGTTGACGGTGTTGGGATTTGGCTCGATGGGGTGCTTTCTATACTCATGGTTCCAGCTTCCAGCCTGGGGGGAACATCCATTTGCCATGGTCGTCCTCTTTGCCATCCTTGTCATGTTGCTCATCAATAATCTTGGGCGATGGTGGATATTACCCAGCATGAAAAGGCCGAGAGCGATTCCGGCGAGAGCGGGTTTGAAAGTGGCAGCGGTGACGACATTCCTGCCAGGTATTGAGCCACTGGACCTGTTGGAGCAGACGGTGAAGGCCCTCGTTGCGCTCGATTATCCCCACGATACCTGGGTCTTAGATGAGGGTGATGATGATCGAGTGAAGCAGCTCTGCGCTGCAGTAGGCGCCCTTCACTTCAGCCGATTGCACTCTCCTCACTATCAGACCGAGGTCGGGATGTTTCAGAAGAGGTCAAAATATGGAAACTATAACGCGTGGCTCCATGAAGTGGGGTTCGAGCGGTATGACTTCATGGCGGCGTTTGATCCTGATCATGTGCCGAATCGTGTCTTTTTGTCGAAAGTTCTCGGGTATTTTGATGATCCGAGGATTGGGTATGTGCAGGCGCCGCAGGTGTATTCCAATCAGGAGGCCAGTATTATCGCACGAGGAGCGGCAGAGGAGACCTATGACTTCTACTCCTCAGTGCAAATGGCCTGTTACGGGAAGGGATTTCCTCTCATAATCGGATGCCATAACACACACCGTCTGTCGGCGTTGCGAGAGTGCGGAGGGTTTGCCCCGCACGATGCCGACGACCTGCTCCTTACGCTTCTCTATCAAAGTCGTGGGTGGCAAGGGGCCTATGTTCCTGAGGTCCTGGCTCGGGGGTTGACCCCTGTCGATTGGCCTGCTTATCTGAACCAGCAGCGTCGGTGGACTCGTTCGGTTCTCGACCTCAAGCTACGGATCGCACCGGCGGTTGCTCGGAACCTCTCGCCAACCGCCGCATTGTTGAATGCCTTGCATGGAATCAATTATGTTCATAGGAGCATCCTGTTACCCGTCGCCATCATCTTTGTTGCCCTCATGTTGGTATTCGGAGAAACGCTAGATGTTGTGACGGTTGAAACCATAGTCAGTGGACTGTCCACGATCATCATGCTGCATATCTGGGAGAGGTATCGACAGCGGTTTTACTTGAATGGGAAATTAGAGCGGGGTCTTCATTGGCGAGCCAGACTTTTACAATTCGCGAAATGGCCTTATCAACTGGCAGCAGTGGCTGATGTGCTCATCAATCGCCAATTCCCCTATGTGACGACCCCGAAAGCGGCGGGGTCTTCTCGCGCCTCGTTCGCACTATGGCCTCACGTGATTTCCCTCGGCGTGATGGGATTCGCGTGGGCAATTGGACTCCTTATTCACGGAACCATTCCTATCACGGTCCAGCTCTGTGCGGGAGTGATTGTGGTCGTGACGTTGGGTGTGATGGCCACTGAGTGGAGGTGGCTGTCGAGATGAATCGTTGAGCGGTCGCACATCCTTCCCGATGCCAGTCCACATGGATGGCAGGGTGCTTCGAACCCCCCTCCTCACCCATCGAACATGCGAGAAAGTTCCCGTTAGATTCTCTTGGCGGTCAAATTTCCTTGGACCGTAGAAGAAATCCCCTATTCTGTAGGGGAGATTCGAGTTAAGAGGTATTGGCTACCGACCTCACTGTTTCTATACTGATTCCACATATCAGCCGATTACCTGGGTCTGTGGACTGGATCGTTTGGCTTGGCCAAGAATGCCAGATTGGAAAAGCAGGGGCTACGTCTCCTGAGCAAGCTGATTGGAAACGGTTCTTGGGAAAGATGATTGGCACGGGTACGACGGCTGAAAGAGTAGAATGGCATTACTGACGACGACAACGGGACGCCGCATGATGGACGGGACCGCTCGGATCTTCCTGGCGGAGCTGCTGTTCCCCCTGACGGCCCTCATTACGACCGGTTTTTTGACAAGAAAGCTTGGCCCGCAGGGCTATGGGTTATTGGCCCTCGCGCTGACCACGATCATCTGGATTGAGAGTGCCATCACATCATTCTTTGCCAAAGCCACCATCAAGTTCGTGGGGGAAACGAGCGAGTGGAAACCAGTAGGCGCTATGGTCGTTCGTCTCAGCTTGCAAGTCGGGATTGCAGCGATGGTCCTTGTATGGCTTCTTGCCGCGCCGCTCAGCCTGCTCCTGAACGAACCGGATTTGGCCTTGTATCTTCGCCTCTGTGCAGTCGATATTCCCATCTTATGTTTAGGACAGGCCTATCGAAACGTTTTGATTGGAATGGGCAATTACCAAGCCGGTGCAGTCGCAAGAGCCGGTCGCTGGCTGGCCAGGATGTGTCTCGTGATGGTGCTGGTGGAGGCGGGTCTTTCCATCACGGGGGCCTTGGTCGGTGTGATCGGGGCGTCAGTTGTCGAGCTCTGGCTCAGCCGGTGGTACCTCGGTCCCGGAATGTTTGTCAAGCCACCGCAAGTACTCCTTCCGATCCGGCGTTACGGGACCCTGTTGTTTCTGTCCTCACTCTGTCTCATTTTCTACAACGGCATGGATCTGTTCATGCTGAAGATCCTCGGAGGCACCGCCATACAGGCCGGTATCTATAGCGCAGCGCAAAGTCTCTCCCTTCTTCCGGGCCTGTTTTCCTGGACATTTTCGTCGTTGCTTCTCGCCACGTTGAGCCGCCAACTTGCCGACCGCCAAGGGGAGCGAGCGAGGGAGCTTGCTCGGGACGCGATGCGTGTGACGTTGTGGCTCGTCCCGGTTGCTGCAATCATCGCAGGCGCGGCGCCAGAGATTGTGCTGGTCGTGTTCGGATCCGCATTTATCCCGGCAGGACCTCTCCTGGCGCTGTTGATTGTCGGGGCCATAGCGAATGTCATGCTGATGGTGTCGTTAACGATTATGACGGCGGCTGGCTTTCCTGCCAGAACGGTACTGTTCACGGCTCCGTTGGTCCCGCTGGCCCTGGGTGGTCACCTCTTGCTGATCCCTCGACTAGGGGAGCAAGGAGCCGCCCTCGTCACCGTTGCGGTTTCCTTCCTGGGGGCATCCGTCGCCGTTGCGAGTGTGTATGCTCTGTGGAAGGTGTGGCCATCGGTCGGGACTCTTTTGCGTAGTCTGCTGATCGGTCTCGTCGTGGGTGCGGCTTCAATGTTGTGGACGACTCCCGGCTTGTTCGTCTTTGCAAAGCTGATTGTGCTCGGGATGATTAGTTTGCTTGGCTATTGGTGGATCGGGGAGTTTCGCCAGGGTGAGATTGCAGCGGTCCGCTCGTTGTTGCTTCGGAAGACGGAACCCGCACAGGTCACTTGAGACCATGCCTACCATGTGTCCGACCGTCAAGTCGGACGACTCCCGCTGTTTGACCAGCCTGCAGACTGTGCCTCGGGCAGAAAGGGCGAGGCCCTCTACATTGGTAGGGTAGACGATGGTCCGCTGAACCGCTTATGGTGTATCGGTCGAGAAAGCCCTGCTTCCTGGCGTGCGCGCGTGAAAGCGTTCAGGTCAGACATGAGTATTGACTTGAGTTGTTCCCTAGGTAAGCGATAGGAGATCCGAGCATGTCCGGACCAGCGCGAGTAGCATGCATCACGCTCGATTCGGCCGAGCAAAGCCTTCTTCGTCAATGGGTGAGGCAGGGCCTGCTGCCGCACTTTGGAAAACTCCTAGAGCAGTCCGTTTCTTCTGCGACGCGAAATCCCGAGATCATCTATAGCAGCACCCTGTGGCCCAGTTTCAACACGGGAGTGTGGCCTGGCCGGCATAATCACTACTGTTACCTGCAGCCCGACTCCCAAGGCTACGGCTTACGTCCCTTTCTGCCGGAACATCTATCGGTTGATTCGGTCTGGAACGCCATTGAGCAACAGGGGCACCGGGTCGCATTGATCGACGTACCCAATGCGCGGCTCGCACGCAGCTCGCGAACGCTTCAGGTGTCGTTCTGGGGCGAGCACGTAGTGAGGCACCCGCTCACCTGCTGGCCTCCCTCGCTGGAGAGGGAGGTTCAGCAGGTTGCCGGCAAAGATCCTGTGGGTGCTTGCGATCTTGTTCGCCAGCGCCCGCACGAGCTTCGCCGACTCAAAGACGGCTTGATCGAGCGGGCAACACGCCGCGCGGACCTTGCGCTCGCGGTGCTCGCACGGGGCCCCTGGGATCTGTTCGTGCTGAATTTTAGCGAAGCCCATTGCGCAGGGCATCAGCTATGGGCCACCCATGATCCGAATGACCCGCAGTACCGGGCTGCATTCCGTGCGGTGCTTGGGGAAGACCCTCTGCTTGACGTATACTAGGCCATCGACCGCGGCTTGGGCCGAATCGTCGAGGCGCTGGGTCAAGACGCGTTTCTTCTAATCCTGGCAACTCATGGCATGGGACCGCGCTACCACGCGACCGCAGCACTTGATTCCGTGTTGCGCCGTCTGGATGGAATTGCCGTCCCCACAGTCTCCGGGCCGATCGAGACGGTGCGAAAGATGTGGCTCCAATTGCCTGGTATGGTTCGGAGACCATTGCGCCGTATGGCGGACCGGCTCTACGACGCCCCTCGTCAGCGTGAACGTGCCACGCGGAGATTTTTTGCCATTCCCACAAGCGACAACTGCGGTGGAGTCCGGTTCAACCTCCGAGGACGTGAGCCGAAGGGGCACGTGGATCCAGGACTGCCGTATCATGAACTGTGCGACTGGGTCGAGCGAGAACTCCTTTCACTCGTAAACGTGGCGACCGGGGGGCCAGCGGTGACGCGCGTTCTCCGAGGCGATCTTCTATTCGCAGGACCGTTTCGAGACCAGTTTCCGGATCTCGTGATCGAGTGGAACCACGACGCGCCTATTCCAGCCGTTCGCTCACCACGAGTCGGTGAGATTCGAGTAGCGTCCCTCAGCCCTCGCACGGGGGATCACCGTCCGAAGGGCCTCGTGTTAGCTCGGAGCACGGATCTGGTGCCCCGCGCACTCGAAGGTGACATGGCGTTAGTCGATCTCGCTCCGACGTTGGCGGCACGCTTGGGGGTTGCGCTTTCTGGAATCGACGGGAGGCCGATTCTCGATTTTCTCCCGAAACATATTCATGTCTGAGTGTCTACATGCATACACCCGCAGTCGCGGTTGTGATTCCTGTGTACAATGCTGGCCGCTTCATAAATGAATCGATCGACAGTGCGCGCGCGCAGACGACCTTGCAGTGGGAGTGCATGATCGTAGACGACGGGTCGACAGATGAGACACCAAGTTGGTTGGCGGTTTATCGAGATCCCCGCATTCGATGGATCCGGCAGGGCAATATCGGAGAACGCGCAGCTCGTGCGCGCGGTGTCTCACTGACCAAGTGCCCCCAGGATTGTGTGTCTCGACGTCGACGATCGTCTGTACCCCGCGCGCCGGTCCGTTGCGTGAGCTTCTTGGACGAACATCCTCAAGGCGATGTCTTGGAGTCGTGCGTCGGAGCAGCTTGAGGCGGAGCCTTGCACGCGAGTATGGGAAGACCATTCGCACGGAATCATGCCTGAGGAAGGCGGGAGCACTGGAGCTACAGGAGGTTCACTCATGAATCAGCCGGAGATAAGTGTGGTTATTGTGTCTGACTATGCAGGTGGGGGAGAAAAGTCTTGGAACGATTTGCGAAGCACTCTGACGGCACTCGCTCAGCAGGAGGGGAAGGTGAATGCAGAATGGCTTCTTTGCGAAAATACGGCGTCCGCGCGGTCGATGCCAGACGACATCCGTGGAATGCTTCCGAACCTAAAGCTGGTGCTCTCTGACGAGGGGGGATCGTACGAACTGAAGAATGCGGGGTTTCGAGCGGCGACCGCGGATATTGTTGCCATGCTGGATGCCGATTGCGTGCCGGCACGAGACTGGCTGAAGAACGCGGTGGCTGCCATGAAAGCGATGCCGAAGGTTGACGTCATCAGCGGGAGAACAGTCTATC
>JBDSKU010000435.1:0-10316 GCA_039916745.1 Nitrospiraceae bacterium | reverse complement strand
TCTTTGGCATGGCAACACCGTAGCCCAACCGGGCGGGTAGTGTTGCACTTGGAGTTAGAACTCAAGCAGGTATTGGTGCCGCCGACAGGTATCCGCCACATACGTCTTGCTCACCGTCATATCTTTTTTGACTGCCCATCGCCGATTGAAGTGATGGGCGATCATGCGACACCCGGCCTGTGGCATGAAAGCCTTCAGTCGAATCACCTCATTCCGCACCCACTTCGGCTTCGGCTGGGCGAAGACTCGGCGGGGTGGCGAGGTCGAACCTCGATGTCTCCACCGAGACGGTGCGGGGAATATCAGCCATTGCAGGAGCCATTGCCAGACTCGTCGACCCATCGCACACAGCGGTGCCAGCCATCGTGTCATGAAGTCTCCTCGTTTCTGGTGTAAGGGGATGAGTGTCCTGAGATGGGGCGGGCCGCTTTTCCTGTGCTGTCCCCGTGAAGCTGGAAGCGCGCATGCACATGCAGATTCATCTTTCCGGCGCGAAGAAGACTGCCATAGGAACCGATGTGATGACCGCTTGGTTTGCAAAAGGTGTTGGGCTGGTCAAGTATGCGAGCGGCAAGAGCTTGCGCAGATGGAAGACCGTGGTGTGGTGACCGATATCATGGAAGAGCTGGAATCGTATGAGATCAAACCGTCAAAGGCTTCACTCGGGCGGCGCGAATCCCCGACGGAGGGTTTGTTCGCTGATCACACGAGTGACGACGAATTGCATCAAGTACTCTTCCCCTCCGGCCTTCGCTCCGACTCCGGAGAGTCGATGGCCTCCAAACGGCTGGCGGCCGACTAACGCACCGGTGATCGGACGATTCAGATAGAGATTCCCGACATCGAACCGTTGCCGTGCCAACTCCAGATTGACGGGGCTCCGTGAGTAGACGCCACCGGTGAGGGCATAGGCCGTCGAATTTGCTAGCGTGAGCGCGTCCTGAAATGAGGCCGCCTTCATCACCGCGAGAATCGGCCCGAAGATTTCCTCCTGGGCGACTCGATCGGTCGGCGTGACATCGGCAAAGACCGTTGGTCCGATATACCACCCGGGTCCCGTCACAGCTCCTTCCACCAGCAAGCGGGCTTCCTTCTTTCCAATTTCGATGTAGTCCTGAACCTTCGCCTGCGCTCGACGATCGATCACGGGCCCAACCTGGGTACCAGACTCTTCCGGATTCCCGACCTTCAAGCTCAGCACCGCCTCTTTGAGGCGAACCAGAAAACGGTCGTAGATTGCCGCATGGACGATCGCCCGTGAGCAGGCGGAGCATTTCTGTCCTGCATAGCCGGTGAACGATGCGACCACTCCAGTAATCGCATCATCGAGATCCGCAGTCTCATCCACGATGATTGCGTTTTTTCCTCCCATTTCTGCCAGCACCCGCTTGACCATTTGTTGCCCAGGGATAAGAGCTCCAGCGTCTTTCAGCATGCCGAGCCCTACGTCCTTCGACCCGGTAAAGGCAATCGTGGCAACCTCGGGGTGACGGACTAATGCCTGTCCGACGTCCGGTCCACCCGGCAAGCAACTGAGTGCCCCCTCAGGCACACCGGCTTCTTGCAAAATCTCTGTGAGCCAGTGCCCCATCATGGGCGAACGTTCGGAGGGCTTGAAGATGACAGGATTTCCCGTCACGAGTGCCGCCGACACCATGCCGGCAGGAATCGCGAACGGAAAATTCCACGGTGCGATGACGACCGTGACTCCACGAGGATGGTAGAAGCGCTGGTTTAATTCACCCGGCTCCTGCCCTAATTGTCTTGGGGGAGCGAGCCTCAGCCAGTCCGCCGCATAAAATTCCAGAAAATCGATTGCTTCGGCAAGGTCCGCATCTGCCTCACGCCAAGGCTTCCCACATTCCAAAACTTCCCAGGCAGCCAACTCGTTACGCCGCGTTCGCATGAGCGTGGCGGCTGCATGCAAAATCTCCACTCGTCGCGCTGTTGAGGTGGTACGCCAGGAATCCCATGCCTGCATCGCCCGGTCTACAGTTTGTTCAACCTCAGTCATACTTGCGCTGGACAACCGACCCACGACCTCATCTGGGCGGCCCGGGTTACGAGATTCAATAAGAGGCCCCGTGAGGCGCAATCCCTGGAACGACGATGACCATTGTCGACCTAGCTGTGACCGCACGGTTGTCAGGGCCTGCTGCATGGCTGCTCGGTGGTCTGCCTGCGCAAAATCCCGCTGTGGTTCATTACAAAACTCCAGCCTGCCGGTTCGTGAAGATGAGAGGGATTGCGCCTGACGTGGTTCCTCAAGAACAGGCGGTGCCAACAGCGTGCGGAGTGACTGGGACTCCACATAGTCCTTGCGGAGGAATGATTCATTCGACGTGTTTTCCAATAATCGCCTGACGAGATAGGCCATGCCCGGTAATAGATCGCCCACTGGAGTATAGAGTCGCAGCCGCCGCCCATGCTGTGAGATGGCATGCTGAAAGGGCTCGGCCATGCCATAGATCATCTGATATTCCCAGGTCTCAGGAGAGAGTCCGAGCGACTCCGCAACCGCCTCGATATAGGCCAGCGTGCGGAGATTGTGCGTTCCGAAGGCCGGTCGAATAAGCGATGACTGAGATAAGAGGAGTTGCGTCAACGATTCATAATGAGCATCCGTCTCCGCTTTCTGTTCAAAGAGCGGAACAGCCCAGCCTCGTTGCCGATAACGGATCGTATCCGAATCCCAGTAGGCCCCTTTCACCAGCCGAATGGTGATGGGCGCTCCACGTTGACGAACCCATGACAGCAGACCCTCAATATCTCGCGTCGTGTCACGATGGTAGGCCTGTAACGCCAGACCCGCATGAGGATAGTCCTTGTAAGGAGGCTCGGTGAAAAGCCTGGTGAAGATGTCGAGCAGCAAGGTTTTTGTATCAGCTTGCTCCATATCGAAGATTAACGAAGCGGGGAGGCGCATCGCCAGATCGAGGATGGGTCGAAGCCGCGCTGCCACTGAACGGTAGCTCCCTTCCGGGTCGATCGGGTCAAGATGCGGAGTGAGGGCGGAGATTTTGAGCGAGAGCTGTACTCGTGGGAGTGGCCCGAGATGGTCTCGCTCTAATAAAGAGATCGATGGCCACACTTCCGATACTCGTGCCAACTGGGTGAGGGTATTCAGGCAGCGGTCGCGATACCGATCAGCCTCACCATCGCTGGTGGTGGCTTCACCCAACAAATCGACGGACCAGGCTCGGCCCTCCTGCCATAGATCTGCCAATTGCGGCGTGGCATCTTCGACCGTCGCTCCGGCAATAAATGTTCTCGCCAGCTGCTCGACCTGGCTTCTGATTGCCTTACCACTCAGACGCGCCCCCAGGCTAGTGGAGGTAAGAGCGTTAAGCCCCCATTGCACCCCGAAGAGTTGCGTCTCTCCATCGCCTAAATATTCACGAGCTAATGTCGCCACTTGTTCATCATCTGTGATCGATGGCAGGGCATCAATGAATCGAAATAACTGTGTCTTGAAGGCACTGTCATGCATGGCCAGGTTGAGGGCCTGGTGTGACCACCAGTGGCGCGTGAAAAGCGTTGGCGTTCGATCGGCAGAGAGGCGAGCGAGCTGTTCACCGATGCGATGAACCGTTGATTCAAGAGGAGACACAGCTGTCGACATCGATACCCCAGTCTCTGTGAGATGAAGGGTCACCGTCAGTATACACTCTGAGCATTCTGTTGAAACATTTGGATAAATTAAGTATGATGTTGAAGTGCTTCATCATCCCCGATGAGGAGGTCCGATGAAGCGATGGATGAGTTCTCTAAGGAGGCCTAATGGCTGCCACAACAACTGACACCGCCTTGACCGAAGATGTGTTTGTCCCGTTAAATTTTGTGTTGTTTTGCGCGATCGTTGCCGCCACGGTGGTCGGTATTCCACTTTATGGCTATTACTACGGATTCAGCCTCTTTGACTGGATTCTGTCCTTTGTGATGTATATCGTCACGGGCATGGGTATCACCGTCGGCTATCATCGGCTGGTGTCGCATCAGAGTTTCGAATGTCCTGATTGGGTCAAGGCCTGTATCCTCATCGCCGGTGGATGGGCGCTTCAAAACTCCGCTTTGAAGTGGGGCGGCGACCATATCCGCCATCACGCCAAGACCGATAAAATAGAAGATCCCTACAACGTGACCAAGGGATTCTGGCACAGCCACTGCGGCTGGCTCTTTTATAATACTCCCCATCGCACGGAGAAATACGAGATCCGTCTGCGCCGCGACCCAATCGTGATGTGGCAACATCGCTATTACTGGCCCATTGTGGTCACAGGACTCCTGCTGCCTTTTGTCCTTGGTGTCTGGCATGGTGGCTGGCAAGGCGGCATCAGCGCCTTCCTCTTGGGAGGCCTCTTCCGCATGTTCATGGTGCTGAACTCGACCTTCACCATCAATTCACTCTGCCACATGGTCGGGACACAGCCCCACGGCACACAGGACAGCAGCCGTGATAGCTGGCTGATCTCCTTTGTCAGTTTCGGCGAGGGTTATCATAATTTTCATCACACCTATGCCCGCGATTTTCGCAATGGACCGAAGTGGTACAACTTCGATCCATCGAAATGGATTATTTACACCCTCTCGGTGCTCGGATTGGCCCACAACCTGCGCCGTAACGACCCCACCGTCGGGTAGTCCGTTTACGAAACATTCGCTGCCGGGAATCCATCGTCCCTCGATGGATTCCCCCATTGAGCCATTCCCCCTCGCGCAATAGGCCCATTTTCTTTCACCATACTATTCGCTTATGATGGCGGGGTTGGCCCAAGAGCCAGTTGAATTCGTCTGTGCCTTTAGAGAAGGAGTATTCCATGGCTGATGAACATCCTGCCGAACCACAGACTGGTCACGGAAAAGATAATTTGATTCCAGGCGTGAAATACGTCGTCGCCATCAGCAGCGGAAAGGGTGGGGTCGGTAAATCGACTGTCTCCGTCAATCTAGCCGTGGCTCTCGCCTTAACGGGCGCTAAGGTTGGACTGCTCGACGCGGATATCTATGGTCCCAACATTCCCATGATGATGGGGGTGACCAAACCACCGGAACAGAAAGACGGCAAGATCGTTCCAGCCGAAAGTCACGGCGTGAAACTTATTTCCATGGGCTTCTTCGTCCCCGAAGACACGGCTGTCGTCTGGCGCGGGCCCATGATCCACACGGCTATTCAGCAGCTTTTCCGCGACGTGTTGTGGGGCGAGTTAGATTACCTGCTCATCGATTTGCCGCCTGGCACCGGAGATGCGCAGCTCACTCTGACGCAATTGGTTCCGCTGACCGGTGCCGTCACTGTGACGACGCCTCAGGAAGTGGCCCTGCACGATGTCCGCAAGGGCATGATGATGTTCAAAAAGGTGAATGTTCCGCTCCTCGGCATTGTGGAGAACATGAGCTACTTCCTCTGCGGCCATTGCGGCGAGCGGACAGAAATCTTTTCGCATGGAGGAGGGGAGCGTGCCGCCGCGACACTCGGCATCCCGTTTCTCGGCCGAGTGCCGATTGACCCGGCGATTCGAGACGGCGGTGACTCCGGCAACCCGATCGTCGTGGCCGATCCAGCCTCTCCACAATCGGCTGCGTTTCGTGAGATTGCACAGAAAATTGTGGCAGGGATCACCGGGGCCACGACGGGTGTTCCACCGATCGAAAGCCTGTTGAGTAAACTCAAGAAACCGTTTGCGTAAACATAATCGACAGATGAAAGGATGGGACAGGCGATGGGAGAGTTCGTACGGGTGGCCGGCACCACCGAGGTGAAGCCGGGTCATGGGATCGTCGCAGAAGTGAACGGGAAGACCCTTGCGGTGTTCAATGTGGACGGCATCTTTCACGTCATCGACAATACGTGCCTCCATCGGGGCGGCCCGCTTGGCGAGGGGGATCTCGAAGGATCCGTCGTCACGTGCCCTTGGCATGGCTGGAAATTCGACGTCACCACTGGTGTCTGCGTGGCAAATCCATCGGCAAAAGTGGAACGATATGACGTGCAGGTCGAAGGCAGCGACGTGAAAGTGCGTCTCTAACTCTATTAGTAGGAAAGGGGCTCACTCATTATGGCGACCTCCACCAACGAGCTCATTGATGTGACCGCCGCGCTCGTGCGGCTATACGTGTTCCTAGCTCAATACCTCGACCGCTGTTTTGACGACGCAGCGCGTAAGAGTTATCCAGACTCAGAACTGCAAGGACACTTAACCGAGACCAGACGTCAACTCATGGAAATCTTGTCCGTCAATCCAGTTGTAAAAAATACGCTCGCGCAGGACTGTGATCGTATCCTGGCTTTGGGGGCATCCTGCCTGAAGAGCGGCGCGGCAGATACCAAGACCCACGACGCAATCCAGGCGGAACGGGCCATTCTCAAAAATAAGACCGTCGCCTTAAGCGACCTGGTCGCCGTCTTCCGCGCCATGGACTAACGCTTTTCGATCGGTATCCGGTATGGAGGAACGCCTCGACAAACATCAGTTGGCTGGGCTCGATACCCGAGAACGTGGCTTCAGCCGGCCAGTTGTGTTCGTCCAGGTGGGGGACGGCTATCGAGCGATTCTGCGGTATGAAACGACCCTGCGAGAAACGGATCCCCATGCGTCACAGGATGACGCATTGCGCAGGCTCATTCACATCTTACATTCCGACGGATATCGGCAACTTCGAACCCAGATAAGTTTTCGGAACGGGGTCTATCTCGGCTCACAAGAGCTCTGGGTAGAGTACCCAGATCCTGTTTCTGAGCCAGAACGAGAAGGGCTGGTGGCCAGGATTATCAGTTGGTTCAGACCGCATACCGCTCACGAATAGCCATATCCACCATGACCTTCATCCCACTCGACAAGCTTCGATCTTTATCTCTTGAATCATCCCAGGCAAGCAGCCGTCAGCCCTCAGCCGTCAGCGCTTCACAACGCCTTCCGCCCTGGTTCAAAATCCAAGCGATAACCGGTCCGGACTACCTCGACATCAAGCAGACAATGGACCGGCTCAAGCTTCATACCATTTGCGAAGAAGCGCGTTGTCCGAACCGCTGGGAATGTTGGAATGCGCGCACCGCGACCTTCCTGATCCTGGGAGACATCTGCACCAGACGCTGCCATTACTGTTCAGTGGAGACTGGCCGACCGATGGCAATCGATCATGGGGAGCCACGACGCGTCGCAGAGGCGATTCACGCCTTGGCCCTGAAACATGCGGTGATCACATCGGTGAACCGGGATGAATTAGCAGATGGCGGCGCGGGCATCTTTGCCGAAACAATCCGGCACACTAGACAGCTGAACGCTACCTGCACGATTGAAGTCTTGATTCCTGATTTCGAAGGGAATGAGACTGCCCTCGCGACGGTCTGTGCTGAAAAGCCGGAGATTCTCAATCACAACATTGAAACCGTCAGACGGTTATTCCCGTCACTCAGGCCGCAGGGGAAATATCAACGGTCGATCGAGCTACTCGGTAAGGCGAAGCATTTGGGCATGCGGACCAAGTCCGGGTTGATCCTTGGGATGGGAGAAACCATGGGCGAAGCCCGCGAAGTTATGCGCGACCTCCGATCCGCCGGCTGCGATATCATGACCATCGGTCAATACCTTCAGCCGACGAGAGAGCATCTGCCCGTGGCTCGTTACTACGACCCCAACGACTTTGCGGCCTTGAAAGAGGAGGGGATAGCCCTTGGCTTTACCCATGTCGAATCGGGTCCGCTTGTCCGTAGCTCCTACCATGCAGAACAGCATCTCTCCACGACGGGTCACTCAGCATAGATCCAACATGGAGTCTGCTGCGTATGAGTAGTCAGAGCGAGATCATCACCCAGCCGTGACATTTCATGAAGGAGTGTTCATGACACCTGAGGCAATACAGACACTCATCTCCCAGTATTTTGCCGCGACGCGCGCGATGGATGTCGATGCCTGGCTGGCCTGCTTTGCGGACGATGCCGTCAGCTACGATCCCTATGGGGCGCCGCCCATCCAGGGAAAGGATGCGCTTCGAGCATTTTTCGTATCCGTCACGAGCGCGTTCACTGAGATTGGGTTCACCGAAAACTTTCTTGCCGTCACAGGCAACCGTGCGGCCATGAAGTTTACGGTCCGAGGAGTCGCAGCCAACGGGAAAACTGCAACCTGTGAGGGCATTGATGTCTTTGAAGTCAACGACGGTGGCACCATTCAAACCATGTGGGGCTATTGGAACCCTGCTGCCATGATGGCACAACTTCAGGCCTGACTCACACTCGCACTTGGTGGTTAACAATGATAGTCCTGGTCCCCTTACCTCAAGCTTAGCGGCCAGTCTGATGCCTGCTTCGCCCGCTCACTTAGTATCTGAGTGATCCTCCCAATGTACCCGTTTCATGATGTGATGAATCCCCGGTGCGAGCAAAATTGCCGTGACGGCGATCACGACCAACCCTGAGTACAGTGCAAAAATACCGGCAAAGACTTTCCCATGCTCTGACAAATCCAGCTTCACGGGCCCCATTCCACCGAGGAGCATCGCCGCATTCACAAAGGCATCCCGCCAAGCGAGATGCTCATAATGGCTATAGCCCCCCATGCCCACCGCCAGAGACGCCGCTAGCAGAGTAAGTGAGAACAGCAGATGAAGAAGCAGGCGCCGAAGCAACAGACGCGGATTCGGAGCGCCAGAACGCTGTCTGCTCATCGAGCCTCCTTACTACTGTTCTCCACTACGATTAGGGCCTCTTCCCACAGAAAGAATTCTTCACATGCGCACAAAATACGGAATCGCCACCACCAGCAGGCCGACGCCGACCAGAGCATAGACGTTCTCGATGAAATAGGGGAAGACACAGAGCACGATCCCAGTGATAAGCGGCACGACGGCTCTCTGCTTTTTCCCATACAGAAAGAAGCCGAACCCAATCGCCCCGAACAGCATGCCCCACATCAGAACCGCCGTACTGCTCACCAGCGGGGTTCCTCCTACTGTGCCGAGTCCAGCACCTTGGCGATGAGGCTCCTCGCTTCATCCTGAATCATCTTGAGATGCGCCGGTCCTTTGAAGCTCTCGGCATACAGTTTATAGACGTCCTCTGTGCCGGAGGGACGGGCCGCGAACCATCCTTGGTCGGTCACGACTTTCAATCCGCCGATGGCCGCGCCATTGCCGGGGGCGGTCGTCAGCTTGGCCACGATGATATCGCCGGCCAATGTCCCCGCCGGCACCTGATCCGGTGATAGTTTCGACAGGATGGTCTTCTGGGCTGGTGTCGCGGCCGCATCGATCCGCTCATACACCGGTTCGCCCAATTCTTTGGTGAGTGCGCGATAGAGTTCGCCAGGATCATGGCTTGTCTTGGCCATCATTTCAGCAGCCAGCAAGTTCATGATGATGCCGTCTTTGTCCGTCGACCAGACCGTGCCGTCGCGACGGAGGAATGACGCTCCCGCGCTTTCTTCTCCGCCAAAGCCGAGCGAACCGTCGAGCAGGCCCTTCACGAACCACTTAAAGCCGACCGGCACCTCGATGAGCTTGCGGCCGAGCTTAGCCGCCACACGATCGATCAGACTGCTACTCACCAACGTTTTCCCGATAGCGGCATCGGACTTCCAACCGGGACGGTTCGCAAAGAGATAGTCGATCGAAACGGCGAGATAATGGTTGGGATTCATCAGCCCGGCAGAACGGGTGACGATACCGTGCCGGTCGTTGTCCGCATCGTTCCCGAACGCGACATCGAACCGATCTTTCAGCGCGATGAGATTTGCCATCGCAAAGGGCGAGGAACAGTCCATCCTGATCTTCCCGTCCCAATCCAGCGGCATGAAACGGAAGGTGGGGTCGACCGCCGGATTCACGACCTCGATATTTAATCCATAGCGCTCGGCAATCGGTTTCCAGTAAGCCACGCCAGACCCGCCCAGCGGATCGATCCCGAGCTTCAGCCCGGCAGATCGAAGCAGGTCCATGTCGATGATCTGCGCAAGATCGCCGATATAGGTGCCGAGATAATCATGGGGCTTCGTCGTCGCAGCCCGTCTGGCACGGGCATAGGGAATACGTGCCACGCCATGCAGATCGACCTTCATCAGGGCATTGGCCCGGTCCTGGATCCACTTCGTGACCACGGTGTCGGCTGGCCCGCCATGCGGGGGGTTGTACTTGATGCCGCCATCCTCAGGCGGATTGTGCGAGGGGGTAATGACGATGCCGTCGGCCAAGCCGGAGATCCTGCCCTGGTTGTAGGTGAGGATGGCGTGGGAGATGACCGGCGTCGGCGTATAGCCGCTATCCTGGTCCACCATCACATCGACGCCATTGGCCGCCAAGACTTCCAAGACACTCGCAAAGGC